>NZ_JBHEUZ010000018.1:0-78857 GCF_041925275.1 Parapedobacter sp. 2B3
GCCTTTGGCTAACACTTCCTACTGCTAAGCGTGTTCGGGACTTGCACCCTAGAGTTATCGCCCATGCCGGGCGCACAAACAAAAAGGAGGGGTCGCGAAAAGTCGCGCGCCCCCTCCTTTTACGGCAGATTTTCTATTATCAGCCTTTCCTTTCGAGCAGTCGCCACACCACAGCGGCAGCCACACCTCCCACGATGGGAGCCACGATAAACAGCCATAACTGGCTCAACGCGGCGCCGCCGGCCAGAATAGCCGGGCCGAAGCTACGGGCAGGGTTGACCGATGTGCCGGTAATCGGGATAGCGACCAAATGGATGAGCACCAAGGTAAAACCGATGGCGAGCCCGGCCATTGTGCCATTACCCCATTTGGAGGTGGTACCGAAGATGACAAAAAGGAACAGGAATGTCAGTACGGCTTCTGCCACGAACGCAGCGGTGGTGCCGTATTCATTCTGGTACCCTTCCCCCCAACCGTTGGCACCATAAGCCCATTCACCTGCTGTGAAACCCGCCAATTGGCCGCTTAGCACCTGCTGCAAGACGAATGCACCCAACAATGCACCGATGAACTGCGCAACGATGTAGGCGATGGCGTCGCCTACGGAAATTTTGCCATTGACGAGCATAGCGATGGTAACCGCCGGATTGATGTGGCAGCCCGTGATGCCCCCGATCGCGTAGGCAAACACAACCACCGAAAGGCCAAATGCCAATGCGATTCCTAATAAGCCCAAGCCCGAAAGGCCTGCAAGGGTGTCTACTCCTGCTACCGCAGCAGCTCCGCAACCGAAGAGCACCAAACCAAAGGTGCCTACCAATTCGGCCACGAGCTTCGTTGAAGTTTTGATTTCCATGATTCTATAAATTGGTTCACCCAAAGATAATAGCTTTCCTTGAAACGTGGTTACTTGCAACATAAAAAAAGCCCCACTTCACAGCGGAGCTTTTCCATTTAACCAAACCTAACAAAATGAATACTGCTTTGCTTCTTACTGATGCAAAAGTACCCACGGTTTGTTACGCTGCGATTAATTCGCAATTAACATATTATCATTAGCTGTCCAATGGCGAAATACGTCCATACCCAGCTTACACAGGATGGCTTGCATCAGATCACCAAACCGGTGCCTGGCTTAGCCACCGGAATGGCTTGCGCCCCCATACCCATGTGGAATTCCTCCGGGTGAGGACCGAACGTCACGTTCGAGTTCAATGCTCGCTCCCAGGTCACTTCCGCACCACTGTAAGCTGCCAACGTAGCCAATACACCGACCATGGTACTGTTGGTCATCCATTCGCCATCATTGATGGGCGTACCCGAACGGATGGATGCAAACAGTTCGTCGTGTTCCGTCTGATACATGTTATTGTTGGGACCCTCATATTTCCAAGGGTTCGGGCCCAGGATCTCATACCGACTACCTATATCGACCGCCATCTTACCTCCCGTTCCGACCACGTCGACGCTATTCCGGTTTGCCACACCCGTTTGCTGGCGCGCAAAATGGTATCCTTTCACGCCGTCTGGGTAGGTCAACTCCACTGCAAAATGGTCAAATACATTCCCTTTCTCTTCTTCTATCCGTACTTGCCGGCCACCACTCCCGATCGCCCTCTCGGGGGAAACATCACCCATTACCCAAGCCATCATATCCAAGCTATGTACCGCCTGTTCGATTACCAGGTCGCCAGACATCCAGCTGTAATAAAACCAATTGCGCAATTGAAATTCCAGGTCTGACCATCCAGCTTGGCGGGGTTTTAAGCTGAGGTCGCCGCCGTACCTGAATGACGACAACGATACCACCTCACCGATGGCGCCATCCCGTACCCGCCCGAAAACGGACCGGTTGGGATTGGCGTAACGGAAACAGAAACCTGAAACCACCGCAAGGTTCTTTTCTTTCGATTTACGCACCGCTTCCAATACACGCCGTACTCCCGGTGGATCGATGGCGACCGGCTTCTCACAGAAGATGTGCTTATCTGCATTTACTGCGGCTTCCAGGTGCAGCGGCCTGAATACCGGTGGTGTGGCCAGCAAAACGACGTCTACACCGGCGTCGATGACTTTCTGATAGGCATCGAACCCCACGTATTTGTGCTTGTCTTTCACCTTCATTTTGGCAGGCTCAATCTTCATCAATGCATCGTAAGCAGTGGCCAGCTGGTCTTCAAAAATATCGCCCATGGCCACCAATTGTACATCTGGATCGGCGCGTAACGCCTGCGCCGCGGCACCTGTACCCCGGCCGCCGCAACCGATCAGGCCAATCCTGAGTATCTTTTTCTTTGGAGGGAAAAGCTCACCCGCAAAACCGAACGGGTGTGCGAGCGGAAGGATTGCGGCCATTGTTCCAGCTGTCTTTAAGAATGTACGACGGGATGCACCCCCATTCGCGCTCGATGTGATTTCTGTCATGATGTAATTTATAGTGTTTCAGCATCTTCAAATAGGCCCCCAATATATAAATTTTTGCCGAAGTCGCTGTAATTTACCTACCCAGGAGCCTGTTCGAGCTTCTACGCACCAGCAACTCAGGTTCCAGTACGACCTTCTCGGGCTTATGCTTGTAGTAATCGCCTTTCTTAAGTAGTTTGAGAAAAAGACGGGCCACTTCCTCCCCCATCTCCACGGTACGCTGGTCTACGGTTGAAATGGTGGGACTTACCAGGTTCGTAAATGCCTCGTTGGCGAACCCTACCACCCCAACCTCTTCTGGAATACGCTTGCCCGCTGCTTTCAGCTCCTGCACAACGCCCATGGCTGTAAAGTCTTCCAAGGTGAATATCGCATCGAACCCGATACCCCTATCCAATAATTCCCGCACACACCCCCGTCCAAATTCAAGGGAAAAATCGCCCTTGATGATCAGGTTTTCATCGACCGGCAAGCCATACTGTTCCAACGCATCGAGGTAACCCCGCAACCGCTCGTTGAAGATATTGATGTTGCGGTACTGATTGATATGAACAATGCGGCGGTAGCCTGCTCGGATGAGGTGCTCGGTGGCCATGAAACCGCCCCGGTAATCGTCGATGGTGACGGATGGTACATTGAGCCCCGACGGCACCCGATCGAAAAAGGCCAACGGGATATTCCGTTCCTTGATTTCCATGAACCCGCCATTATGTTCCGTTTCGAGCGAGATGGAAGCAATGATGCCATCTACCCGCGAACGGAGAAAAGTATCTATCCCACGGCTTTCCTGTTTAATGGATTCCTGCGATTGGTACAACAAGATGGTATACCCATTTTCATTCATCACACTTTCAATGCCATGCACCACCGAACTAAAGAAACTTACGTCGAGACGGGGCACCAATACGCCGATAATCTTTGTTTTACCAGAGCGTAGCGAAGAAGCCACTTTATTGGGCCTATAACCGAGGCGATCGGCCGTCTCCCGGACCGCCTTTTTCGTATTGGCACTGATGGCCGGATGGTCATTGAGCGCACGCGCTACGGTAGAAAAGGTGATATCAAGTTCCTTCGCGATGTCTAGAATGGTGATTTTTTTCAAGTGAATATCGATTAAAAAAAGGTACGCTGTGCAAGCATCGGCTCGACTGTGAGCTCCAACAAAAGTAAAGATACATTTTGGAAATCAAAAAGTAATATATACCTTTATGCCAACGTTAGCATTATCCATGAAATTTATTAGTGTCCGATTATGTTATTATTAGGTGTCGATATTGGCACATCCTCCATCAAAGTCTCGGTGGTAGATGCTGACACGCAGGCATGCTTGGCCTCCGTCCGTTACCCGGAAGACCATGAAAACAACATCCTCTCGGTTGTACCGGGCTGGGCAGAGCAGGCTCCCGATATGTGGTGGGACCAAGTAGTGGCCGCCATCCAGAAGCTCACCGCGGATGCAACTTTCAAGGTAAACGACATCGGCGCCATCGGTATTGCCTACCAGATGCACGGCCTTGTGGTGGTGGATAAAGAAGGCAATGCGCTCCGTAATTCGATTATCTGGTGCGACAGCCGCGCTGTAGAAATCGGCGAAACGGCATTCGCACATATCGGCGAGCCGTTTGCGCTCGAACATTTGCTCAACTCACCCGGCAACTTCACAGCGTCAAAGTGGGCCTGGGTGAAGGCCCACGAGCCGGATGTCTATGCCAAAGCTCACCATATCATGCTGCCGGGCGATTACATCGCGATGAAGTTGACGGGAATCGCCACGACCAGCATATCGGCACTCTCGGAAGGGATATTTTGGGATTTCAAGAATAATTGCATCTCCAAGGAGGTGCTTGCGCATTTTGGCTTCGATGGGGCAATATTTCCGGAAATCCGGCCGTTGTTTGGCGAGCACGGCACGCTACGGAAAGAGGTGGCTGCACGGCTTGGGCTCCGGGCGGGGATTCCCGTGTCTTACAAGGCGGGCGACCAACCCAATAACGCGCTGTCGCTAAACGTGCTGCAACCCGGGGAAGTGGCAGCCACTGCCGGCACATCGGGGGTCATCTATGCGGTAAGCGACCAACTGGTATACGACCATGCATCGCGCGTTAATACCTTTGCCCACGTTAACTACATGCCGCAGGCTCCGCGCACAGGGGTCTTACTGTGCATCAACGGTACAGGCATACTGAACCGCTGGGTGAAGGACCATTTCGGGCATGGCCTCAACTACGCGCAAATGAATACCCTCGGCAAGGCGGTGAGTCCGGGCAGCAACGGCCTTAAAATCTTCCCGTTCGGTAATGGTGCCGAGCGCTTTCTGCACAATAAGATACTGGGTGCGCGTTTTGTGGACCTCGATTTCAACGCCCATGGCCGCTCGCAGGTGTTCCGGGCCTCACAAGAAGGCATTGCGTATGCTTTCCGCTATGGGCTCGATATTCTTCGCGAAAACGGCATGCACCCCGCAGTTATCCGTGCGGGCCAAGCGAATATGTTCCTCAGCGAGCTTTTCACTGAAATTTATGTAGAGGTTACCGGCGTGCCGGTAGAGCTGTACAACAGCGATGGCAGCGTAGGCGCCGCGCTGGGGGCAGGTATCGGTTCGGGTATCTTCGCGTCGCCCGCCGAGGCGTTCAGCAAGCAGGAACTATTGAAGACCGTTGAACCCCAGGGCACGGCCAGTTACGAGGCGCTATACCAGGAATGGAAGCAACTCCTCGACCAACAACTGGCTGAGGAGACGGCCCATGAATAAGCAGTTGAAACTAATAAATGAAATAAAAATATGTCAAACGTACTAATCGGCGAAAACGAGTATTTTAAAGGTATCGGAAAAATTGGCTACGAAGGCCCCGAATCAGACAACCCACTGGCTTACCGTTGGTATGACGCGGGCAGGGTAATTGCCGGCAAAACCATGGAAGAACACCTACGGTTTGCGGTAGCCTACTGGCATTCGTTCAATGGAAACGGCAGCGATCCGTTCGGTGGACCGACGCTGTTCTTCCCATGGGACAAAGACAGTGATGTCATCCAACGTGCCAAGGATAAGATGGATGCAGCATTCGAGTTTTTCACGAAGATAGGGATGCCCTACTATTGCTTCCACGATGTGGATGTGGTGGATTATGGCGACAACGTGGCCGAAAATGAAAAGCGGCTTCAAACACTCGTTGATTATGCCAAAGAAAAACAGGCAGCCAGTGGCGTAAAGCTGTTGTGGGGCACCGCCAACCTGTTCTCCCACAAACGGTATATGAACGGGGCCGCCACCAACCCTGATTTCGCTGCGGTAGCACACGCAGGCGCCCAAATCAAGGCGGCACTGGATGCCACCATCGCCCTCGGCGGGGAAAACTATGTGTTTTGGGGTGGCCGCGAAGGATACATGTCACTGTTGAACACCGACATGAAACGTGAGCAGGAACACCTCGCGCAAATGCTGCACAGCGCACGGGACTACGCCCGTAGCCAAGGTTTTAAAGGCACCTTCTTCATTGAACCGAAACCTTGCGAGCCCACCAAACACCAGTACGACTACGATGCGGCAACCGTAATCAGCTTTCTCCGCCAATACGGCCTCTTGGATGATTTCAAGCTCAACCTGGAGGTAAACCACGCCACGTTGGCGGGACATACGTTCCAGCACGAACTGCAGGTGGCGGCCGATGCAGGCCTGCTTGGATCGATGGATGCGAACCGGGGCGACTACCAAAATGGATGGGATACCGACCAGTTCCCGAATAACATCAACGAGTTGGCGGAATGCATGCTTATCATCCTGGAAGCCGGCGGTTTCGCAGGCGGCGGCATCAACTTCGACGCCAAGGTGCGCCGTAATTCAACCGATCGGGCGGACCTCTTCTATGCGCACATCGGGGGTGCTGATACCTTTGCCCGTGCACTCGTTGCGGCGGATAATATCCTCAACAAATCAGACTACCGGAAGTTACGGACGGAGCGCTACGCTTCGTTTGATAGCGGCAAGGGGAAGGATTTCGAAACAGGTAAACTCTCATTGACCGATCTGCGCGACATCGCTGCGGCGTCGGGCGAACCTGAAACAATCAGCGGCAAACAGGAATTGTTTGAAAATATCGTTAATCGATATATTTAATGGCTAGCAACGCGTGGTCGGCAGCAATAATTATCCGTCGACCACGCTTCATCACCTACCAAGCCGCTCAAACCCAAAAATCTTCTCCCTCTCATCTTTTACGCCTACCAGCTTATTCTTGATTACCTGTGCGGCGATCATGCTGAACGTAATCCCATTTCCGCCATACCCCAAGGCGAAATGCATCCGCTTTTTACCGGGCCAGGGGCCAATGAACGGCAGTCCGTCTTTGGTGGAGCTGAAGGTGCCACACCAAGCCATATCCACCACGAATGGGATTTCGGGGTATACTTCCCTGAACTTTCGTTCCAAGCGCTTGATTTTCCAACGCAACAACCGATCCCGCCGTTCGGGATTGCGGAACGGCACGTCCTCGCCGCCGACCATCATGCGGTTGTCTGACGTGGTACGCATATAGAAATACGGGGTGGCTGTTTCCCAAATCAGACTGCGTTCCGGCCAAAGTTGCGAGGGTTGCACGGGCTGCGAAATCAAGGCATACGTAGATATCAAATCCATTACTTGCTTGGGCAGGAATTGCCCCGCCTCGAATCCCGCCGCCACGACCACATACTTACAGCTGATAGGTATGCCCTCCCCCGTCAGCAGCTCGTATCCGCCTTTTCGCTCTTGGTAGCTCACAATTTCTGTATGCGAGAAGAGCAAAAGGTCGCTTTTCTTCCTATGGTACTTCAGCAATCCCGTAGCTGCCGAGTAACTATCCATCTGAGCGGCCGCGGTGTTTTTAAGTGCACCGGGTGCTTCGATCCGGTGTGCGGCAAGCAAGGCATCGGCGTGGAGGAATGATACGGGTAGGTTATGACGCCTGCGGACTTCATATTCCCGCTCAAGCAAACGGAAGCCTGATTGGTTGCTAGCGAGAAATAAGCTGGATACCCGCTTGAAGTTGGGATGTACCCCCGTGGATTCGAATACCTGTTCCAGATCGGTGATAGACTGCAAACTGGCGTGATAGGCAGTAACGGAAGCAGACTCACCCACTTTGTCGATCATGGCTGACAAAGGCACATCAATCTCATATTGCAATTGGGCAGTACTGGCACCCGTACTGCCGGTGGCGATGGTCCGTTTGTCGAATACCGCACAAGAAATACCCGCAAGGCACAACTCGTGGGCCACCAACGCTCCAGTAATGCCCGACCCGATGATCGCCACGTCAACGGTACATGCTTCTTTCAATGGGTGATGGTAGTTGAAAAGCTGATTTTTGACAATCCAATAAGGAAGCCCGGAATGTAGATCCATTTTCGGTTATTTCCCCAATAAACAGTATGCTGCCTGAATTGTTTCACGGCCGCACAGGGTTATCTAATGATATTTTTACCTATTATTGCGTGTATTTGGTTACAATGGACGTACAAACGCTCAAGAATCGGTTAACTGTCAGCAATGCGAACCAGGTTAGGGTGCCCGACTTAAAAGCACTTGGTAACGACTCGGGTGTCCCGATGGGCGAATTACATGACCTGTGCTATGATGACGAGCGACCCACACTAGCCTTCCGGGCGGCGTGGCTATTGGAATACATCGCCGTCCACCATCCGGACCGGTTTATGAGGGTGGCCCACATGTTCTTTACCCGATTGCCCCACCAAGAGAACCCAAGCTGCCAACGGCACTTCACCAATATCCTCCGGATGCTTACGCATCACAAAGCACCGAAATCCTACCAGGATATACTCCGATCGGCCGATCGCGAGCAATTGGTGGAAACCGTTTTCAATTGGTTTATCGATACACAAACCCCCGTGGCCATCCAAGCCAATTGCATGGACGTCCTTTTCCAGCTAAGCCATGAATTTACGTGGATCCGTGAAGAGCTTACACTGCAAATCGAATTTCTGCTCCGCGATGGATCGGCGGCGATACAAAGCCGGGGGAAGAAGGTATTGGAAAAATTGAAAAAACCGCTCAGAACCGGAGATTGACGCCTAGTGACAATAGCGCATAGATATCCCGGTGCTCATTACCCGGATAGGCGCCGCTATACCCATCCAGCTCATCATCAAGCGAGAAATTGAGCTGCCCATTCACGACCAGGTTCCATACATAGGAATCCAATAGGTTCGGTTTCAAGCTATGAAGGGGAATCTCAAACCCAACATCCGTGCTGACGATATAGCTGAAGCCGTGGTTCCGCCCTTCGTGTGCGGGCAGTACATTGTTGACAATTATAGTGTTACCAGCATTGTCTGTCGACCGTACCGGTCCCTCTGCACGCCGTTTATCCCATTGCAAGCTATGCAACACGCCTATACCGGCTCCTATGTACACGCTGTTCAGTGTGCGCTTCACAACAGACTCCCGGTATTCGACGCGCCGCAGGTGGTCGTCTTGCAGGAATTTGATTGGCTGGAAACGGACACCGAGAATCCCTGTATGGTATAAATTAACCGCTTTTCTTGTCTCACCATCCGTCTCGACACTGTCCTTTCCGCGAAGCAGCCCTTCTTGCAGTTCCAATCCGATGCTGAGACCGTGCGTAAGGAAATAATTTCCCCGGAGATAGACCCCGCCACCGATTTGCCGTTTATCTAGATCGCCATATAATTGGTTTGCTCCCAATCCACCCGTTACTGAATACCGGAAATACGGGACGGGCGACTCGTTACCAAATTGGGAATAACCAAGAAACGGAATGGCAAGACATAAAATGGCAAATAGCGAAATTCTTCTCATAATCCCTATTCCCCTCAATACTTGTACCATTTTTGATGAAAACGACTAAAAAAGTGTGTTGCCTTTGGCGTGATTTGTCTTCCCCAAATGTTTGTAAGCCAACTCCGTACACTCCCTGCCTCTGGAGGTCCGCATTAAATAGCCTTCTTGAATAAGGAAAGGTTCGTACACTTCTTCAATGGTTCCTTCATCCTCGCCCACCGCCGTCGCGATGGTTTTGACGCCCACGGGGCCACCTTTGAATTTATCGATGATTGTTAGCAAGATACGGTTATCCATTTCATCGAGGCCGTGTTCATCCACATTGAGTGCGTTGAGCGCATATTGCGCAATCGGGGTATCTATTTTACCGTCCCCTTTGATCTGGGCAAAATCACGCGTACGGCGAAGCAATGCGTTTGCGATACGGGGGGTACCGCGGCTCCTCCGGGCAATCTCATAGGCCCCCTCATCGGTAATGGGTGTACGGAGAATACTTGCCGACCGGAGCACGATGGTGGTCAGCAGCTTGGCATCGTAGTATTCCAACCGCGCATTGATACCAAACCGCGCACGGAGCGGTGCCGTAAGAAGCCCGGAGCGCGTGGTGGCCCCCACGAGCGTAAACGGATTCAACGTAATCTGTACAGAGCGGGCATTTGGGCCGGTCTCGAGCATGATATCGATCCGGAAGTCTTCCATGGCGGAGTACAGGTATTCTTCCACCAGTGGGCTCAGGCGATGTATTTCGTCGATAAACAGTACGTCACCTTCTTCGAGGTTGGTAAGTAGGCCCGCCAGGTCACCGGGCTTATCCAATACCGGCCCCGACGTAACCTTGATACCGGCACCCATCTCGTTGGCAATGATGTGTGACAGGGTGGTTTTGCCCAAACCGGGTGGGCCGTGGAGCAGTACATGGTCTAACGCCTCCCCCCGCAGTTTGGCCGCCTGCACGAAGACACTCAGGTTTTCCAATATTTTTTTCTGACCCGTGAAGTCTCCGAAAGCCTGCGGCCGCAACACTTTCTCCAACTCGCGTTCCGCGTTGGACAGCTTCTCTGCATTTGGGTCTAAATATTCGTTCATTTGCTGCGCTATGCCGTTTGTTATTTGCTATTCTGCTTTTTGCCAATATTCGCTCACCCGCAAGTCCCTATCAAGCGCTAAATACTAACTACTGAATAGTTACTATTTATACTTTCTGAACCAGCTACTTACTTTCATCTGTATGACACCGAAAAAGGCTTCGCGGAATATCCGTGTGCTCATTTTGGAGACGCCTTCCGTACGATCTGTGAAGATGATGGGTATTTCCACCACATGAAACCCATATTTGATGGCTGTAAATTTCATTTCTATCTGGAAAGCATACCCCACGAAGCGGATGCGATCCAGCGGGATGGCTTCCAGCACGTCACGCCTATAGCACACAAAGCCCGCAGTGGCATCGCGTATGGAAATGCCCGTAATCCACCGGACGTAACCTGAGGCAAAGTACGACATCAACACCCTGCTCATGGGCCAATTCACCACATTGACACCCTTGATATAGCGGGAACCGATGGCCATATCCGCTCCTGACATACACGCATCACGGAGCCGCGAAAGATCTTCCGGATTATGGGAGAAATCGGCATCCATTTCAAAAATGTATGAATAGGATCGCGAAATACACCATTTGAACCCATGTATGTAAGCCGTGCCGAGCCCGGATTTCCCTTTCCTTTCCTCTAAAAACAATCGATCGGCAAACTCCCCCTGCAAACGCTTTACAATGGTGCCTGTACCATCGGGAGAGCCGTCATCGACCACCAATATATGAAAACCTTCGGGGAGCGTATATACCTTTCGGATAATCTTCTCGATGTTTTCCTTCTCATTGTATGTAGGGATGATGACGATGCTATCTGACACTACCGCTCAAAATTTTGTACGTAAAGGTAAGGATTATAAGTAAAAGTCGAACACAAAATACCGTTACAGCGGTTCTTCGCCGTAACGGTATACCATTGGTTTCATCGCTGCTAATGGATGCCGTGCATCATCCGTCGCAACCGTGGTGAGAACAGAATCAGCAGCAATCCGGCGATGGCGGGTATCACAGCAAAAATCAGGAAAAACGTCGAGATGGAGTACGCTTCGCTGATGCGGTCGATTAAACTACCCGACATACCTGCCAAGAAATTGGCAACAGCACTACAGGCAAACCACACACCGAAAATCAGACCCACAAATTTTTTCGGCGACAGTTTGCTCATATAGGAAAGCCCTACCGGCGATACGCAAAGCTCGCCCGACGTATGGAAAAAGTAAGCTAAGATCAACCAGATCATGCTCACCTGTGCCGTCGCTGCACCTTGTGGGATGTCTTTCGCCCCATAGCCCAGTACGGCAAAACCGACGCCAAGCAGGATCAACCCGATGGCGAATTTCACCGGGCCGGAAGGGTTAATCACCTTTTCCCACATCTTGCTGAACACGGTGGCCAATGTGATAATGAAGAATGAATTTAATATCTGGAACCATGAAGCGGCCACTTCGGTCTCCAGGGCGTTGAATTCGCGGTGGATTTTCCATATACCCAGGCACCAAATAACCACGAAACTCAGCGCCGTAAACAGAATAGAAACCGGGTATGTAGAAAATATTTTCTTGGCTAGCGACCACAATACCCAAGAGACGATTAGCAAGGGAAATACGGTGAGTATGGCGTCTACCCATTTAAAAGTTACCGCCGCGTTACCGTCCAACAGCCGTTCGGTATAATCCAATGCAAAAATGCTCATTGATCCGCCCGCTTGCTCAAAAGCCATCCAAAAAAAGATACTCGACAACGAAAGGACAATGATCACGATGAGCCGATCCTTGACCACCCGCTTGGACGGAGGTTCGATCCCTTCCTCTTCTTCCTCGGTCGTCTGCACGGCATCCGCTACCGCTACGCCACGCTCGCGTGTCTCTTTCGGCGATTCGCCCAATACCCCGAAAATCCGCTGCGCATAATAAAATTGCAACATGCCGAAAAACATGAAGATACCAGCTAAACCAAAGCCCCAGTGCCAACCGATTTTTTCGCCGATATAGCCACAAAGCAGCATACCCAGGAAGGCGCCTGCATTGATACCCATATAGAAAATGGTGTACGCCGAGTCTTTCTTCTTGCTGTTATCCGGATAAAGCTGGCCAACGATCGAGGAGATATTCGGTTTGAAAAGCCCGTTACCTAAAATCATCAATACCAGTCCGATATAGAAAAACGACGAGCCGGCACCCTCAAGGGCCATGGATGCGTGGCCCAAGGTCATCACCAATGCGCCGATGACCACCGCCTTCCGGTAGCCCGTGAGCCTATCTGCAATGAAACCACCGATCAACGGAGTTAAATAGACCAATCCGGTATACCAACCGTATAATTTCATAGCGTCTTCCCGCGTCCATTCCCAGCCGCCGTTGGCAAGCTCAGACACCAAGAACAGGGTAAGGAGTGCCCGCATACCGTAATAGCTGAATCGTTCCCACATCTCTGTGAAAAACAGGACGAATAGTCCGACGGGGTGGTCAAATACGGTCTTCGTATCTACGCCATTCTTAACAAGATGTTTTGTTAATTGTTCATCATGATTGTGCTGCATATCTTGATATTAGGTGTTAAAAATTGGGGTTATTCATGTGCCCACGTTGCAAATAAAACAAACTTTTTGCGATTTCACTGTCGCGTAACGCAAAATTTATTTATCTACCAAGTTGGTATTCATTGTATGTTAAGACCGCTTTTAGGGTGGTTTCGGGGTTTTGTAGGGTCGTTAAATCGATGATCGTTCGGGCTAGGCGGATTCGTCAGCGACACATCCGAAATGAGTACCAGTCGCCCGTTTTCCACTTGCCAAGCATCATACGTCAAGTCGGGCCCGTATTGCTCGTATTGCCCTTGTTGCCGTAGATCTGCCGGTGCGAGGTGGTCAAACACGATGCGGCTTTCGAGGGTATCGTAGTCCAGATACATGCTGGCATTCCGATTGTACCGATAGATGGCCCGTGCTTGCATCCCACCGTCGGCAGCGTCAAAAATAGGCTGTCCCAATTGTGCTCCATTTTCCGTCAACCGCAGTACTTCGATAACTTTTTGCGTAACATAAGGAGTGTGTCCCTTCCAGCCAAGCAGGGCATAAACGCCATTGACGGGCACTATCCGGTAATATTGCGCCCCATACCAATGGTCCGGCGCGGTCACTGCCTGCTCCGGTGCCGCGATTTCATAGGTTTTATCCAGCAGCGGATACATTTTGAGGCTCCCGTCCGGCGTATTCAATTGAATGGTTCCGTAGTAGAGGTAGGAGCCGTCGTTCAGTTGGATGTGCCATGAAAATACACGGAAGCTATCGTCTGGCGCCCCAAGGATGGAAACCATGTGGAGCGAGTCAAACGGAAAGCGGTAGGAATACGGCTCTTTCAGCGCAGCCACTAATGTTTTGACGAACGTGAAGTTGGCATCCAACCGTTCGGGTTCGCTGGGCTCGTTGTACATGGTGTAACCCAGTTTGCTGAGGCTGTCTTGGAGCAATTGCATTTTCTGCCAGCCATCCTGCTGGGCGTAGACCGACCCGCCGTTGAGCAGTACAAATAGTCCGCACAACAACACCCATCGCGCAGCCACTACCATTTTCCGGGATTGCCCGACCACCGTAGCCAAACCTACCATGGGGCAAACTTAGCTAACCTGCCTTTCAAATGCAAGCGAACAAAAGCCGACCGATTATAACGATTTCGGCAGTCGCCCTCACGCATCGCTTCCTTTCAAGGCGCTAAGACGGGAGTATCCGCTCGATCACCAGCGCACTCGCACCGCCACCGCCGTTGCAGATACCGGCTACGCCAATACGGCCGTCGTGCTGCTGCAGTACTGAAAGGAGGGTGACGACGATACGCGCACCGGAAGCCCCCAATGGGTGCCCCATGGATACGGCGCCGCCGTTGACGTTCACGAGGTCGGCCGACAGGCCCAGCTCCCGGTTATTGGCGATGGCGACCACCGAAAAGGCTTCGTTTATCTCGTAGAAATCCACCTCGTGCGCGCCGACGCCGGCGTGCTGCAACGCACGGGGTATGGCTTTGGCCGGAGCAGTGGTAAACCATTCGGGGGCCTGCTGTGCATCAGCATACCCGCGTATGCGGGCCAATGGTTGCAGACCTAGCTCCTTCAGCTTGGTTTCGCCGATCAGTACCAGCGCTGCAGCTCCATCATTGAGCGTTGAGGCATTGGCAGCGGTTACTGTACCCTCTTTCTTGAATACGGGCCGCAACGATGGTATCTTATCGAACTTCACGGCGTGGATTTCCTCGTCTGCGTCGACCACGGTCACCTCCCCTTTCCGACTGGTAATCTCCACCGGAACGATTTCCGGTTTGAACCGGCCCGCCTGCTGCGCAGCCTGTGAGCGCCTGTACGATTCCTCCGCGTAGGCATCCTGGGCCTCACGGCCGATGCCGCATGTTTCTGCACAAAGCTCGGCCGCGGCCCCCATGTGGTAGTCGTTGTATACGTCCCACAACCCGTCTTTCACCAAACCGTCGGTCACTTGTTCATGCCCTAGCCGATAGCCTGTCCGGGCTTTATCGAGGTAATAGGGCACATTGCTCATGCTTTCCATACCACCGGCCACGATGATGTCTTTTGTACCCAAGGCAATGCTTTGGGCCGCCAGCATGATGGCCTTCGCCCCCGATGCGCATACTTTGTTGACCGTTGTGGCGGGAATATCAGGAAGTCCCGCGAATTTGGCGGCCTGCGTGGCCGGTGCCTGGCCCAGGTTAGCCGACAATACATTGCCGAAAAACACTTCTTCCACATAACCGGGAGATACATTGGCCCGATTCACGGCTTCCTTGATAGCGATACCGCCCAGTTGGGTCGCCGAAAGCGTGGATAAGCTGCCCCCGAAACTACCGATGGGGGTACGCACGGCCGAAACGATATATACTTCTTGCATAACGGATAATTGATTATCAAACAAAGGTACGGAATCTAGCCGGAATCGACGCGGCCGGCGAATCCAATCGAATAGTTAAAAATAACTTACAAAAAATGTTAGATTAATCTAAATTTTCTATTTTTGTATGAAATATGGGAAAAGTTTACAGCTTTTGCTCGGTAATTTCTTTGTTGATCTGTTGCCTTTCGTGCCAACAGCCGGTACGTGAGCGCACGGGATCGGGAAAGCCCTACATCCTCGCCACCACGGGGATGGTGGCCGATATGGTGCAGCACATCGCCGGCGACTCAGCTATCGTGGAAGCATTGATGCGGCCCGGTGTGGACCCCCATCTTTACAAAGCCAGCCAAGGTGATCTCCGGAAAATTCTGGACGCGGATTACTTATTCTACAACGGGCTGCATCTGGAAGGCAAGCTGGCTTCCATCCTGGAGAAACAGGCGCGGGTGAAGCCGGTTTTAGCAGTGGGCGATGGTCTTAATGGGCTGATCAAGATCAATGAAACGACATACGACCCGCATATTTGGTTCGACGTATCGCTTTGGAAAGCCGCCACGGCCAATGCCGTGCAGCAGTTGGTTGCATTGGATAGCACCAACGCGGTTTACTACCAGGAGAATGCGCGCCGTTATATGGAAGCCCTCGATTCGTTGGACACTTGGGTTCAAACCCGGATAAACACCATCCCGCCCGCCAAACGAGTATTGATTACCGCGCACGATGCGTTCAGTTATTTCGGCCGTGCGTATGGTTTGGAGGTACGTGGGCTGCAAGGCATCTCCACCATGTCTGAGTTCGGGCTGCGTGATGTATCGCAATTGGTGGATTATATCGTCGCGCGAGGCATACCCGCCGTTTTTGTAGAAAGCTCGGTATCCGACCGGTCGCTGAAAGCGGCACTAACCGGTGTGCGCCAGCGCGGTGGCACCGTACGTATCGGCGGCAACCTGTTTTCAGACGCTATGGGAACCGAAGGCACGGTGGAAGGAACGTATATCGGCATGGTGAAATACAATGTGAATACCATAGTAGACGCGTTAACGGAGAAATAGAACAACGATGATTATACACACACAAGAACCGATATTGGAAGTACACGACCTCACGGTCACCTACGGGCGTAAGCCCGTGCTTTGGGGTGTAGATTTCACCTTGCCCGCGGGGTGCATTGCCGGCATTGTCGGACCGAACGGTGCGGGGAAATCCACGTTGCTGAAAACCATCATGGGATTGATTCCACCATCCAGCGGGTATGTGAAGCTATTTGACAAGCCGTTGGACGACGTCCGATCGCGCGTTAGCTACGTGCCCCAACGCGAATCGGTGGATTGGGACTTTCCGGTTTCCGTACTGGATGTCGTATTGATGGGGCGCTACGGCAAGGTGGGGTTGCTGCGCAATACCGGTGCACGTGATCGTACCATCGCCAGCGAATGCCTGGATAAGGTGGGTATGTCGGCGTTCGCCAAGCGGCAGATTTCGCAACTCTCGGGCGGTCAGCAGCAACGTGTTTTCCTTGCACGTGCGCTGGCCCAGGAAGCGGACATCTATTTCATGGATGAGCCTTTCGCGGGGGTGGATGCCGCCACCGAGCAAGCCATCATCGAGCTGCTCCGCGATATGGCATCCAGGGGCAAAACCATCGTTGTGGTGCACCACGACCTGCAATCGGCTCGCAGCTATTTCGATTGGATCGTACTGCTCAATATGCACCTCGTTGCTGCCGGACCGACCGACGAGGCATTCACGGAAGAGACCGTCCAACAGGCCTATGGCGGGCGGCTCAACCTGTTGTCGCAGGTAGGTGATGTAATGGAGAAACGCGCATTCCCCAGCAGGGAGCGCTAAGCAAGCGAAACGATGGAAGGCTTATTTGACTTTTTCACACTTTCAGACCCCAATGTCCGCTACGTAGTGCTGGGCAATGTGTTGCTGGCCAGCAGCGCCGCCATGGTCGGCACGTTTATCCTTTTGCAGAAAAAGGCACTCATCGGCGACGCCGTATCGCACGCCGTACTACCGGGCATCTGTGCCGCCTTTTTGTTCTCAGGGAGTAAAAACATCGGTTTCATGCTGGCCGGCGCTTTCATAACCGGCTGGCTGGCATTGGTACTCATCGATTACATCGTAGCCAAGTCTAAAATCAAGAAAGATGCGGCCATCGGGTTGGTGCTATCGGTATTTTTCGGCACCGGCATGGTGATGATGACCTACATCCAGCAGTCGGGCAATGCGGCCCAAAGCGGCCTCGACCATTTCCTTTTCGGAAAGGCCGCTACCCTTATCGGTACCGACCTCGTGATTTTCAGTGTCCTATCGATCGTTCTCCTCACTGCCGTCGGCCTCTTTTTCAAGGCTTTTGCACTGGTCGCTTTCGACCGCCCATATGCCGAGGCTTTGGGTTATCCCGTACGCAAGCTCGACCTGCTGCTCACCAGCCTCACCGTGCTGGCGGTGGTAACGGGCATAACGGCGGTGGGCGTGGTGCTGATGGCGGCCATGCTGATCACGCCCGCAGCGGCAGCGCGGTACTGGACGGATAACATCCGGCGCATGGTCTGGCTGGCCGTTGCCTTCGGCGCATTGGCCGGATTGGCCGGAGCCTACATTTCGTACGCCGCACCCGCCATGCCCACCGGCCCGTGGATGGTCGTCGTGTCTTCGGCCATTGCCTTCCTTTCATTTTTCTTTGCACCCACCAAAGGCATCGTGCCGAAAATGTACACGCAATACAAAAACCAACGGATCATCGCCGAAGAAAACGCATTGAAACGATTCTATCACCTCGGGGAGCGGAACAGCCACCTCCTTGGGTTGCGGGCGACGAATGAATTGGTCGTTGCCGGCGACGTGAATGCACCAGCAGTAAGCGGGGCATTGCAGCGGCTCGTGGCGAAGAAGCTCGTCGTCACAAAAGGTGGTCGGTGGGGGCTTACGGAGGATGGCAAACGGAAAGCGGCGCGCGTGGTCCGGCTGCACCGTCTATGGGAATTGTATTTAACGAAGTATATGCATATCGCGGCAGACCATGTGCATGACGATGCGGAAACAATTGAACATATTATTACACCGGAGCTCGAGCGCGAGTTGGAACACCAATTGGGATACCCCGATAAAGACCCGCATAACACACAAATACCCAAAATTTAAGATTGAACACGGATGACACAGATTAAGCGGATTTAGACAGATTGAATACCATGATAGCATTTTGGATTATATTAACAGGGTCATTGGTGGCCGTTACCTGCGGGTTACTGGGGTGTTTTTTGGTTCTCCGCAAAATGAGCATGGTGGGCGATGCGATCAGCCACGCTGTACTGCCGGGCATCGTGATTGCCTTTTTACTCAGTGGCAGCCGTGAAACATTGCCCATGTTACTGGGGGCAGGCGCCACCGGCTTGCTGGCCACTTTCCTTATCGAGTATTTCCATCGGCGTGCGGGCCTGCAAACCGACGCCGCAATCGGTGTCGTCTTCACGTTCCTCTTTGCCGTGGGCATCATCCTCATCAGCGCCTTCGCGGGTCAGGTGGATATCGATCAGGACTGTGTACTGTACGGCGAAATCGCGTACGTGCCGATCGATCTTTGGGTGACCGGCAACGGCACCGTCATGGGTCCACGTCCGGTCTATATCCTATCGTGCGTATTATTACTGGTGGCCGCGTTTATCCGGCTGGGTTATAAAGAGCTCAAACTGACATCGTTCGATCCGGCATTTGCCTCCGCATTGGGCATTTCGACGGCGTTGTGGCATTACCTGTTGATGGCCGCGGTATCCATCACCACGGTCAGCTCCTTCGAGTCTGTCGGCGCTATATTGGTTATCGCATTCCTTATTGGTCCGCCCGCCACGGCTTACCTTTTGACACATGATTTAAAACGCATGCTGGCCATTACCGTGGCACTGGGTATATTCATCGCCTTCACCGGTTATTGGATGGCATACGGGCTCAATGCATCCATTGCCGGTTGCATGGCCGTGGTTACGGGTCTCTGTTTTGCAACCGTCTTTGTTGTGCAGCGGCTGGCCAGACCGAAAATCAGCCTACCCGCAGCCACGGAGGCTACCGGGTAGGGTGTGGAATGCTATTTCGTACCGATGGGGAAATTGATCATCCAGCGTACGCCGAACTTGTCTTCGAACGAGCCGAAATAATCGCCCCAGAACATTTCTTCCATGGGCATTTCTACTTTACCACCAGCCGATAGGCCGCTGAACAGCCGGTCGGCCTCCTCCCGGCTATCGGGCGTAATGGAGATGTAGTTGTTGTTGCCCACGTTCAGCACATGCCCGGCGGAGTCCAGGCAATCGGATGCCATCAGGTATTGTCCATTGCCCACTGGGATGGATACGTGCATGGCGTAATCGTGCTCTTTTTCCGGCAAGTTTTCTGCCTCCGGCGTTTCGCTCATTCGTTGGATGAACAGCTCGCCGCCAAAAACCGTTTGATAGAACTTGAACGCTTCTTCTGCGTTCCCTGCAAAATTCAAATAAGGATTGAAAACCATCGTATTTAATATTTAAGGGTTAACTTATTATTTCGCCGTTTAAATGACTTATCCTATAGTGATACAAAGATAATGTCCCTAATCGCAACCCGGGCGGGTAGATGCGCCAATCTGGAGGGGCTATTGTGACAAATCACGCGGCCCTACCGATAGGTGCTATTTTTGAAAAACATTTTGCGGAATACGGATTAATAAATACATTTGCATCCCCGATTAGGGGAATCGTACTTTAAAAGTTGCCCAGATGGCGGAATTGGTAGACGCGCTGGTCTCAAACACCAGTGGGGCGACCCATGCCGGTTCGATCCCGGCTCTGGGTACGAAACCCTCTTTACATGCTGTAAGGAGGGTTTTTCTGTTTTTCGGCAATCACAATATAGCTTCTTAAGCGCTAATTTCAAGCTTATACCCTTTGCCGCGTACGACAACGAGGTTGACATTAGGATCGAGTTCCAGTTTTTTCCGAAGTTTTGATATGAACATGTCCAAGCTACGCCCAACAATCACCCCTTCATCTTCCCATATCTCTTTTTGCAGCCGGCTTCTCGCTATCGTCTCGTTCGGAGACAACGCGAAAATGAGCAGTAGACGCGTTTCAGTCCTAGTCAGGTCAAAGGTTTCTTTATTTATGGTCAGTTGCCGTTCCTGCGCGTCAAACAAGACCGAGCCAAAAGTGAAAATCTTGGTGCGTTGACCCTTGGGTAAGACGCTTTGACGCTTAGCAGATCTAAAAAAAATAAAACCAACAAATGCTAAAAATGGCAGGCTGCCCAAAAGATATCCATCATTTGCCGTATACGTTTCTGTCGGTTTGAATTTAATGCTAATCATGTAACATGCAGGGGGTTGTACTCTCCCTATGCATGCAACGATATCATCTTTTTTACTTCCGGATATTGCGTATCCATAAGCTACACTGGCGTTGCCACAATTCAGCACATTAACTACATAGTCACGTGTAAGGGGGTCTTTGACCAACAAACGCCTGGTCGTATTCACCAAGGAGTCCGGTTGAAAAGTCAGCTCATTCTCAAACCAGATTTGGTATTCATCTTCTGCGATTTGTTTTACCGGGAGCACCCTTGATGAGCTGTCGCCCGACTGCAAGAGTAATTCGTGCCCGATCCTGCGGAGCAAAACTTCCCGTCTGGCAATGGCGAAGTCGTCGTTGCCTTCCATATGGAAAGCCACGCAGATTACGGAGATAAACAGGAGTATAGTCAATCCGAACACGTACTTGCGTTTCCCGGAGAGGAGATTTCTGCTGTTTGACATGCTATTGAGATTTTATTTACAAAGTTTACATTTTTATTTTACAATCCTGATGCCTCAATCTGAAAGATTACAAGGTATTTTCGCCGAATCCAATAGGTGGAATGTAAAATCTAATTAAAAGAAAAATGAAAAGCTACCCACAATTTTACAGCGTGTTTCTGATGCTTGTTTTTTGTATTTCCTGCAGGGGACAAGTCAAAACAGACCTGCCAAAAAGCGACAATAAACCCAAAATCAAAAACATAGTAACTTCCACTGGACCTAATGGCACCACCCGTAACATCATACAAGACAAGAAGGGTAACATTTGGATTGCTGCCTTCGATGGTATTTTTAGATACGATGGAAAATCGTTTGCTAATATCACCAATGAAGTAAGTTCGGCACGCTTCTTTTCTGTTTTGGAAGATAGGAAAGGCAACTTGTGGTTTGGCTCCATTGGATCGGGTGTTTATTATTATGATGGGAAATCATTTCGAAATTTCACAACCGAGGATGGGTTGCTTAATAACGAGGTTGGAAGTATTTATGAAGATACAAAAGGCAACGTCTGGTTCGGTGTTAATGGAGGAGCAAGCTGTTATGACGGGAAAACGTTTCGAAATTATAGGATGAACGGAGATGTTATGAGTGAAGATAGAACCGGGAAGACCTCTCCGGTTCTCAAGCGCCCCCCAAATGAAGTCAGTGCTATTATTGAAGACAAAACAGGCAAGTTATGGTTTGCTACCAGAGGCAATACGTTCGTGTACGATGGGAAAACATTTACCGTTTTCGCCCGTGACGGCAAACCTTTTACAAATGTCCGTTCGATTATCGAAGATAAAAAAGGCAATATTTGGCTCGGTGGCAATGACGGACTCTGGCGTTATGACGGCAGTACATTTACCCATTTCACACAGGAGTTTGTTGGTTATATCTACGAAGATAAAAAAGGAAACATTTGGACTAGCTCAGAACGTGATCAGACGAAAAGTTTCAAGATTGACCTACAAAACACGGGTAACCAAAAAGGCTGGTCACTTTCCCGTTATCACGAAAAGTCGCTAGCCAATCATGCCATGCTACCCGAACTCATAAGAACAGGAGAAGGAATGATTTTCGGAATCCTGGAAGCGGACGATGGAAACATTTGGTTTGGCACGTTAAACGGGGTTTATCGTTATGATGGAAAGACCATTACCCGTTTTAACGAAAAAAAAGGGGAGAACGCAAACTAACGCGGCAATAGATTGCCGATGCCATGTGTGTTGCCATACGATGGCGATGACTCCATTGAGCAACTGGCTTCCGTATTTATTAAACCGTAGGGCAATCGCAGCGCCCCTTTCTTTTTTTCAGCTATCTTTGCCCCTAAGCATCCACATGTATGGTAAAGCAGGCACTCCGTAATTTAAAGATAGACGCGCTCAACGAAATGCAGCACGCGGCGCTCCACGTACCGGAAAAGCAAGACCTCATCTTACTTTCGCCCACGGGATCCGGAAAAACGCTGGCCTTCCTGTTGCCCCTGCTCCACACGCTTCGCGCGGATATCACTACCATCCAGGCGCTGGTGATCGTTCCCTCGCGGGAATTGGCCCTGCAAATCGAACAGGTTTTCAAAAGCATGGGCAGTGGATTTAAAGTGAATTGCTGCTACGGCGGTCATTCCGTTTCCGTAGAAATCAAAAACTTGTCGCAACCCCCGGCCGTGCTCATCGGCACACCCGGACGACTGGCCCATCACTTGCGCCGCAATACATTCGACACCCGTACGGTGCATACGTTCGTACTTGACGAATTTGACAAAGCGCTAGAGCTTGGCTTCCAGGAAGACATGGCCTACATCATCAGCCAATTGCCGACGCTCGAAAAGCGGGTGCTTACCTCGGCTACGCCGATGGATGATATCCCCGCATTCACGGGTATCGACAAACCGGCAACACTTGATTATTTAGCGCATCAGGCATCGACACCCAACCTGACGCAAAAGGTGGTTACCAGCAGGGCGGCCGACAAGCTGGATGCGCTGTTTGCATTGGTCTGCAAAATCGGTAATACGCCCACGTTGGTTTTCTGCAACCATCGCGAGGCGGTGGAACGCATCAGCGACTTGCTGTGGGACAGGGGGCTACACCATGGCGTTTTCCATGGCGGCATGGAACAAGATGATCGGGAACGTGCCCTGCTCAAATTTCGCAACGGCAGCCACTGCATACTGGTGACCACCGACCTCGCCTCGCGTGGATTAGACATCCCCGAAATCGAGCATGTCATCCACTACCAGCTACCGCATACGGAGGAGGCTTTCCTGCACCGCAATGGGCGGACAGCACGGATGCATGCCTCTGGTACCTCCTACCTGCTGCTCGCGCCCGATGAAAAGCCCCGCTACTTAGCCGGATCGCCCGAACAGGAAACGCTAACGGAAAGCCCGATTTTACCGCCGCCGACCGACTGGGCTACGCTTTATATCGCCGCAGGGAAGAAAGAAAAAATAAACAAGGTCGACATCGTAGGGTTATTACTCAAAAAAGGCGGATTGGCGAAAGAAGACCTCGGACGCATCGAGGTGTTGGACCACTCGGCGTATGCGGCGGTAAAACGCGACCTTATCGAACGCGTTGTACAACGGGTCCGCAACGAAAAGCTAAAAGGCAAAAAAGTCAACATAAAAGTTTCCAGGTAACCGTATTGATAGGATGAGCAACAACGACATCATGAAAAAGCTCCGGGTAGCTTTAAAATTCACCGACGACGACATCATCGAGGTATTGGCACTCGCCGATTTCAGGGTAACGAAAACAGAATTGGGAGCGATATTCCGTAAGGAAGACCACCCGAATTTCAAACCGTGCGGCGACCAATTGCTCCGCAATTTCCTGAACGGACTTATTATTTACAAGCGGGGGCCCCGGCCGCGCAAGTAGGCGCCATCAGTTATTCACCCACACGCGTAGCCTTGAACGTACCATTAGGCTGGATAGCATACATGGTCGACGCCTGGGTTGCCCCTCCGTTTATTTCAAAACGGATGGAAAAACCATTCAGGGCTTTGAGCTTAAAGTTATGGTTACCCTGCGCAACCGTTTCGTAATTGGTCTGGCCGGGCACGTCCATGAATAGCACGCCGTTTTTTACCGTGATCGAGATCGTCATCCCGCTAACCACGTATTTTCCTACATAGGCTTGCAACTGGACTTGGGAGACTTCCGTAACCGTAGGCTGCCGCTTGAACTCGACCGGATTTCCCGACGGGTCGTCCATGGGAATAACGGCACTTTCCACCTTGCCATCCAGTCCGGTGCGGAAGTTGATTTTCGCCCCTCCCCCAGCGGTATCCGCCTCGCCATCTTCGCCTATATCCTTCATTTCAAACACATCGTAGTGGTAGTGGCTTAGCCATACCCGATCTTTGCCCACCGCTGCCTTGAGCGTATCGTCAACCACATTCACCAAAAACGTACCGTACGCTGCGTTTTCATAGGTTCCCGTGTAGTCTGGCAGTCCATGCGTCGGTCGCGTCCCCTTTATGCGCGCCAGATCCTCCTGTTTGGCGGTATCTGCCATGGCGGTATCTGGCTTAACGCTACGGGTATTCCAATCGATAGCCGGCAACTCCAGCCAACGGTCGGCAATCAAATTACGCACCACCGTTGGCACGGCAGAGCCATTCTGGTTAGTGAGCACTACAATACCCAGTCCATCGGCGGGAAAGAAGCTCGTGCTTGCTGAGAACCCATCGATGTTTCCCCCATGCTCCACTTGGTAGTGGCCGCGGTAGGAGCTGATCATCCAGCCCAACCCGTAATTGGCCAGGTAAATATCCTTATATTTTGTTGGCAATCCACCGGCTATCACCATCTGTGAGCTTGCCGCCTCTTTGACGAAATCCGACGGAATCAGTCGCTTCCCCCCATATTCACCGCCACCGATCCATAGCTTCAGCCAATTGGCCATCTCCAGCACGCTACTGTTTATACTTCCGGCGGGGCCCATCCCGCGGATTTCAAAATAGGGCAGCTTCTCTATAGCATCTTCTTCCGTCACGGTGTAACCCATGGATACATCGGCATCCGCCGCCATGTCGTTTACATCGAAGTTAGAACGCACCATACCAAGGGGTGCGAAGAATCGATCCTTTATATTTTCTTCCCACGTCTTTCCGGTCATCCGCTCGGCAATCATGCCCTGCGCCAGGTACATGAAGTTATTATATTGCCACTTGGCCCGCAGATCGGCATTGGGTTCCATATAAACTACCCGCTGCAATAGGCTATCCCGCGAGTCGGAGTTGAAGACGTACCACGAAAAATCGTACCGCGACAGCCCCGTGCGGTGGGTCATCAAGTCGCGCACGGTCACGTCGGCTTCCCGTCCGTCCTTGAAGTGGAGCTGTGGCAGGTGCTTGGTTACCTTATCATCCAGCGAAAGGCTATCGCCAAACAGCTTCCCCACCAGTGCCGCGGTGAACGCCTTTGAAGAGGAGCCGATAGCATAGAGCGTATTGGGTGTGGCCGGTAGCTTCTTCTCATAGTCTCGGTGCCCGAATCCTTTGGCATAGACTACGCTGTCTTTATGCACCACCGCCACGGAAAAACCAGCTACGTGGTAATCATCAAGCAGTTTCTCCAGTAATGAATCAATACCCTCCAAGCGGTGGTGGATGGGGGTTGGCTGTGCCCAAGCAAGGGATGCACCGGTCAACAAAACGGATAGCACTAATAAACGGCGAATTTGCATAGCAATCGATTAAGGTATTATAAATAAGTCTTTAATGGTCAGACGCCAAACTTCAACAATGATTACAGGCAGGGATCGATTTATTCATTAAACAGTTTACGCGGCTAGCCTTCTCCCGCCAGTTCAACCCACTTCATGCTGCTCCAAAGATAGTACTTAAAGACCATACTAGTTACTATATTTCAACTACCAGGTTGTTTTTCAAAGGCAGGTTTCCGGGGAGTCATTTTGTTTCAACGGAGTTAGTGAATGCCAAGCATTTTATCTAAGTTTGCCCCGTTTTCAAAAAACTCGATACTCATGGCATTACAGTGCGGCATCGTTGGCCTACCGAATGTAGGCAAATCCACCTTATTCAACTGCCTTTCCAATGCGAAAGCACAGGCAGCCAATTTCCCTTTTTGTACCATCGAGCCGAATGTCGGCGTCATTACTGTACCCGATGAGCGCCTAAACAAGCTCGCCGAGTTGGTAAAGCCACAACGCGTGGTACCCAACACCATCGAAATCGTTGATATCGCCGGGTTGGTGAAGGGTGCCAGTAAGGGCGAAGGACTGGGCAACCAGTTCTTGGGCAACATCCGCACGACCGATGCCATCATACATGTGCTGCGTTGCTTCGATGACGGGAATGTGGTGCACGTGGACGGGTCGGTGGACCCCGTGCGTGATAAGGAAATCATCGATACGGAATTGCAGTTGAAGGATCTGGATACGGTGGTGAAACGCGTACAGAAGGTAGAGAAACAAGCCAAAACCGGAAACGACAAGGAAGCGAAGCGCAGCTATGAAATCCTGTCGGTGGTGAAAAGCCACCTTGAATCCGGCAAATCGGCACGTACCGCACCGATTACCGAAGAAGATTTCGAGTTTATCAGCGATCTGTCGCTGCTCACCGTAAAACCCATCCTCTACGTCTGCAACGTAGACGAAGCCTCGGTAACCACGGGCAATGCCTACGTAGACCGCGTACGCGACGCCGTGGAGGACGAAGATGCCGAGATCTTGATTATTTCCGCGCAGATAGAAGCCGAGATTGCCCAGTTGGACAGCTACGACGAGCGCCAGCTTTTCTTGGAGGACCTCGGCCTCACCGAATCGGGCGTAAACAAACTCATCCGCGCAGCTTACAAACTGTTGAACCTAGCCACCTACTTCACCGCAGGCGTACAGGAAGTGCGGGCGTGGACCATCGAAAACGGTTTTACGGCCCCGCAAGCCGCCGGCGTCATCCACACCGATTTCGAAAAAGGGTTTATCCGCGCGGAGGTCATCAAATACGACGACTTCATCCAGTATGGCTCGGAGGCAGCCGTAAAAGAGGCCGGCAAATTGGGTGTGGAAGGCAAGACCTACCTCGTGCAGGATGGGGACATCATGCACTTCCGGTTCAACGTATAGGATAAAGCCATACGGGGTTTCCCACTTTTTCCTACCTTTGGATTCCCCTCATCGGCTACCGTATCGCCGATAGGGTGGATACGAAAACCGCTTTGCCGATAGCTTATGGTGCCCAGGATTTGCATGTTTCTTTTTTTATTTGCCTTCTCTGTGCTTGTACATGCCCATGAAGACAAAAAACTCAACGCGTTGTTGATCGAACTGGATAAAGCGATTGTGCAGGGCGAGCAGTATCGGGACGAAAAGGAAAAGCATATCAGCCTCCTCAAGAAGCAACTTGACACACCCAACCTATCCATTGCCGACCAATACGGCATCTGCAACCAGCTTACCGACGCCTATGAATATTATCGTTGCGATTCCGCCCGGTTATACGCGTTGAAACAGCTTTCAATCGCAACGGCTTCCGGAAACGGCCTGTGGATAACGAACAGCAAAATCCAACTGGCGTCCATCCTATTCAAGGCGGCCATGTTTGACAAGTCGCTGGAGCTGCTGGGCAGTATCGCAGCAGCTACCTTGACGGAAGCCCAGGAGATCGAATACTACAAGGCATATTACGAAACCTATGTCTTTTGGTTGGAATTTTACAATGACGGGTATGGCGACCCCACCATTACCCAGCAGCGCGATTTCTATTACGAGCAATTTTTGCACGTACTTCCCAAAAGTACTTACGAATATGCTTCGTATTACGGCATAAAACACATCAATACCGGCGAAATGGAAAAGGCAGAGCAGGTACTTTACATGTACCTGCCGAAGGCCAAGTTGGGCACCCGCCCCTATTCCATACTGAACTCCGTGTTATCTTTCTTTTACCGGGTGCAGGCCGACACCTCGAAAATGAAAGCACACCTGGCGCTTTCCGCGCTCTCCGACATCCGGGGAAATATCATGGAAAACGCTTCCCTACGGGAATTGGCTACCCTGCTCTACGAATCGGGTGATGTGGACCGGGCAAATACCTACATCAAGAAAAGCATGGAAGATGCCAACTTCTATAATGCCCGGATACGGAATTTCCAGACATCCAAAGTGCTGCAGATCATCAACAAAGCCTATCAAACCAACCAAGCAGCGCAACAGCGGAAACTGGAGCGCCTGTTAGTGGTTATCAGCATTCTATCGGGTATCTTGTTCATCGGGATTTTCCTGATTGTCCGCGAGGTCAGGAAAGTGTCTAAAGCAAAAAAGGAAATCAGTGCCATCAATGAGCAACTGAAGCTAAACAACCTCGCACTAGCAGAAACAAACCATATCAAGGAAGAATACATCGGCCACTTTCTGGGGCTTTGCTCGCTCTATATCGAGAAGATGGACAAGTACCAGAAAAAACTTTACAATAAAGCGAAGACCAGTTCCGCAGGCGAACTTTTCAATACGATCAAGTCTACCCAGTTCATTGAAGACGAACGGACGGAATTTTACCACAAGTTTGACGATTCCTTCCTGAAACTCTTCCCCGATTTTGTCAACAAGTTCAACGCACTCCTGCCATCCGACGAACAGGTAACCGTGAAACCCAACGAAAAACTCACCACCGAATTGCGGATTTTCGCACTCATCCGGTTGGGCATCACGGATAGCACCAAAATAGCCGAGTTCCTTAATTATTCATTGGCCACCATCTACAACTACCGCTCACGCTACCGGAACAAGTCGGTGGTGCCCAGAGACAAATTTGAAAACGAAATCATGAAAATCGGGGGAAACCACCTATAAAACGAACTACGCTGTTCACAAACCGTTTATATTTTTCACACCTTGTATTTCGTCAACTATCTGTAATACAACTACAAATAAGCAACCGAATCCGTTTCCATTTATATTTATTTTCTACACCGGATAACGCAAAGGTAATCCACCTACCTTCGTTGGCAGTTATTTTTCGTTAACCATTTATTAACCTCATCATGAACAATAAATTACTTATTGCTTTATTATGCCTCGTCGGCACGTGCGCCGTTACCGCTTGTAAAAAGGTGGAAAACGGAAAGTTCGTTGAGCCGATCACCCTTTATGAAAAAATAAAAGGCAGCTGGCAACTCACCGATCTGGTGCAGATCGATGAGACGGCAAAAATTTCGGGCATCAAGCCCGATGAAATCAGTCTGTTGGGCCAATTTGAAGCGGCAAGCCTACAGCTTACCTTGGATGTTGACGCCGATAACCAGCCGACGGCGTACCGGGTAGACGGGAGTGCACCGGAATTGTTTCCCAACGGCGGGTTCTGGGATCTCGACACGGCATTTCCTTATGCCGATGGTTCTGCCCCTACCATCCGCCTGTATTCGGATGCGGCGAAAACGGCACTCATCGGCCAGTTGACCATCGTATCGATGCCCGGTGCGGCTCCCGAAATGGGGCTGAAGCTCACCCGTAGCACCGCGGGCGTCCCGTTTGTATCTTACCAATATAAATTATCAAACACTAACCAATAATCCCGATGAAGAAACTGATATACTGTTTAACTGGGTGCATGCTTTTACTGCTACCGACGCTAAAAGCCCAAGAGGCGATTACCAATCCAGACCGGATGTGGACGGTGCCGGCGGTATACACCATGGACGAACCCGTCACCTGGTATTTCGACTTTGCCAGTGCGCCCCAGTTGGCCGATGGCGAAGCACTCTACCTGTGGATCTGGGCACCCACCAACCCAACGGGTACCCCGATACCCATTACTTATAATGGCGACCGCATCTGGAGCATCAGCTTCACCCCCACCGAATTTTTCGGGATGACCGTGGAAGAACTATTCGCCAACACCGAGGCATTTTACTTTCTGCTCCGGGATTTGGATGCCACCAAATTAACGGGAACACTTTCCTTGCCGAAAGTCGACTACATCAAAAATTTCGTGGAAAGCGGGAAGCAAATAAACTTTGCGCCCTCCGACTTCCAACTTGGCAGCACGCTGTCCATCCTCTTCAACGCCAACTTGGTCGATGGATTCCTCCCAGCACCCGCCACCGTGCACATGCACGGCGGCCTCAACAATTGGGATGCACAGCAGCAGTTCCAGGCCTGGCTGCCTGAGATCCGGGAAAAAACCGCGTTCAGGCATATCGGCAATGGGATTTACAAAAAGGACCTCGTGCCCCAAACCTACTTCGGCGTAACCGAAGAATACGAAATGGAAAACATGGTCTTCCTCGCCGTCAAGTACAATGGCAATGAAGCCTCCCCAGACTGGGCAGGAGCCTCACCCGACTACCAAATCATAGCGCCCGGTGTACCCGAACCCCTGCCCCCGAGCCTGTCGTTCTTTCCGTTGAAAATCAGCATAAACGACATACTGGTCATCACCCGCGATAACAACGTGCGCGGCCAGCGGCTCACCTACACCATCACCGGCGGATCCAAAACACTTACCGGCGACATGGAGGGTGCCATGGCGCGGCAGCGCGCGTTCGTCAACGTAGCCCATGAATTTAAGGGAATGGCCATCTCTTCGCTCCACATCCTCATCAAGGATCAAAATGGCATAACCATCTATGACGAAGACATGCCATTGGTCACAGTTGATAATCCGATAAAGAACTAACGAATGAACCTCCATAGATTTTCCACATTGATGGTAGTTTGCTTGGCATGCTTCATCAACACGCTATACGCGCAAGACAACATCACCGTAGCCGGCACGGTCGTTAACCAAGATCAAGCACCGCTTGCCGGGGTAAGCGTGGCCGCCACCTCGGGAGCGGGTACCGTAACAGGCACCGACGGCAAATTCATATTGACCGCCTCCCGGGGTGAAACCCTCACTTTTTCGCACGTGGGCTACCGCACCACCACCGAGACTGCCGCGCCAACGATGCGCATCGAGATGCTGCCGACGGATGCGGTGTTGGATGAGGTGGTCATCGTGGGCGTTGGCTATGGCACCATGCGCAGGTCTGACCTTACCGGGGCCATCACTTCGGTTTCGGCAAAAGACCTCCGTAAAGGAGTCATCACCTCGGCCGAGCAATTACTACAGGGCAAAGTGGCCGGACTCACCGTTACCCAACCCAGCGGCGACCCCACCCAAGGTTCGTCCCTGCGCCTCCGCGGGGGCACCTCGTTATCGGCCAGCAACAGTCCATTGATTGTGGTCGACGGAATCCCCGGCGCGGATATGAATGCCATCCAACCCGGTGAAATCGTTTCCATCGATGTGTTGAAAGATGCCTCCGCGGCAGCCATCTACGGCTCGCGCGGCGCCAACGGCGTCATCATCGTCACCACCAACCGCGAGCACGCACATCGCACGATGAACTACAACGGCTACGTAGCCGTGGGCAACGCAACCAATAAGCTGGACCTCCTATCCGCCGATCAGTGGCGCGCGTACGTGCGCAGCAATAACATCGGCGGCGCGGTAGACTACGGCGACAATACCGACTGGCAGGATGAATTGCAACGGACCGCCGTTTCCAATTTCCACAACCTATCTTTCTCCAACGGGGGCGAAGCCAGCGGCCTCCATGCATCCATCAGCTACCTGGATGCGCAAGGCGTTATCAAAACAAGCGCCATGAACCGGCTGGCCGGGAGCCTCACCGGCCACCAATATGGCCTCAACAACCGGCTGAAACTCGAAGCGAGCATCCATGCCAACAAAGACTCGTACCATCCGGTAGACATGGGCATCTATGAGCGGGCTTATAACCTCAACCCCACGCTTCCCGTGAAGCAAAATGGCCAATATACGCAGATAGGGGGCACCAATGCCAACAATCCCGTAGAACTGCTCAACAACCGCAAGGACGACCAAAGCCGCACGCGCCTACTGGGCTATGGAAAAGCTGAGCTGCAAATCGCTGAAGGGCTCAAAGGGGTGGCCAACGGGTCTTATGAATACAATTCGCAGCAGGGGCGTTTCTACATGCCCTCGTACGCTTTCAATGGACGGACCGATAAAGGGTACGGCCGACGGAACATCGGCGACTATGCAAACCTGCAACTGGAAACTTACCTCACCTACGACAAAACGTTCCAAGACGTCCACCGATTGAACATCATGGCTGGCTATTCCTACCTGAAAAACAGTTATGAAGGCTACGGGGCCGAACGTCGCGGCTTTGATACCGACCTATTCGGGTACAACAACCTCGCCGCCGGCAATGATTTCCGCCTGAGCGATGTCTACTCCTACAAAGGGGAAGCCAAGCTCGTTTCATTTTTCGGCCGTGTCAACTACGTGTTCCATGACCGTTACATGGTTACCGCCACCTTGCGCCAAGACGGTTCATCCCGCTTCGGTGCCAACCACAAGTGGGGCTTCTTCCCCTCCGCATCGGTGGCGTGGCGTGTATCCGAGGAATCATTTATGGAGCCTACCCGCGATTGGCTGGATAACCTGAAGGTACGCGCAGGCTACGGCATCACCGGCAACCAAGACGGTATCGGCGAATACCGGTCGCTGTCGCTGATGGGCACGGGCGGGGGGGCCTACTACGACCAGGCCACCGATTCGTGGAAACAATCCTATGGCATAACCCAAAATCCCAATCCGGATTTGAAATGGGAATCCACGGCACAGACCAACATTGGCCTTGATATCGCTTTCCTCGGACGGTTCAATGCGACCATCGATGCTTACGTCAAGCAAACATCCGATCTGCTGTACACGTATGATGTGCCCCAGCCACCTTATCTTTACGACAAGATGCTGGCTAATGTGGGCGACCTGTCAAATAAAGGCATCGAACTCACACTGGGTGCCAACATTATCCGCAACGGCTCCTTCACCTGGAACGCCAACCTCGTCATGGCCCACAACAAGCAACGGGTAGAAAAACTATCGAATGACATCTACCAAACCGATGCAGTGGCTTCGGGCAACCTCCATGGGTTAACGGGCATGTCGGGCGTATTTACGCAACTGCTGAAAGAAGGCTATGCGGTAGGTACCTTCTGGGGGCCGAAGTTCCTGGGTTTCGACGAAGACGGCAAGTTCCTCCTCGAAACCGACGAAGCGGGCAACGTTATCCAGCAATACCTGGGCAATGCCCAACCAACCCTGACGCTGGGATTTGCCATGGATTTCGCCTATCGTGGGTTCGACCTCAACATCGCCGCCAACGGCATGTTCGGCCAGAAAATCCTCAACGCGCAAGCGATGAACATCAGCTATCCCGGCCGGTTGCCCGGTTATAACGTGCTGGACTCCTGGCTGGATAAAAACGTGGCCGACGGCCCTGTATTTTCGGATTACTGGATAGCCAAGGGCGACTTCCTGCGCCTACAGGCTGTTACCCTGGGGTATACGCTCCCCGTAAACAACGCGTGGTTCAGCAGGGCGCGGGTCTATGTAACCGGCGAAAACCTACTCACATTTACAGGTTACGAGGGGCTCGATCCCGAGGTGAACTTCAGCGGCCTCCGGAGCCCGGGCATCGATAAGTCCGTCGGCGAGGGAGATAATTATTACTACCCCCGGGCCACGACATTCTCATTGGGCGTTAACCTTTCCTTTTAGCTTAAAAAAAAGAAATACGATGAACATACTAAAATTAGCTATATGCTCCGTTGCTGGGATCTGCTGCCTGGGTGCCTGCACGGATTTGACCGAAGAGCTGTATGACCGGGTCCAATCGTCAGACTACGGCAAGACTCCTGCCGAAATCGAAACCATCGTGGGCCGTGCCTATTCGTCGCTCCGGGGCGGCGCATCCGACGGGGTGAACTTCTACCCTACCGGCGAATTTGTCTTCTTCGTCTCGTCGGTATCGTCTGACGAGTGCGTCATACCCACCCGCGTGGGGGGCGACTGGTACGACGATGGGGTCTACCTCGATTTGCACAAACATACCTGGGATGCCGACAACCCAAAAATCTGGGCACCTTGGAAATACAGTTACAACGGCATTGCAGCCACGAATGCCATCATTTACCAAGTGGAACAATCGGGATTGGATGCCGAAGCGAGCAAGCCGCTGTTTGCTGAGCTGAAAACCCTTCGGGCATACTACTACTACAAACTATTGGATATGTACGGCAACGTACCGCTCGATACCACGTACATAACCAACGAAGCGCCCGGTACCTCACCCCGGGCCGAAGTGTACGCATTTATAGAGAAAGAATTGCTCGAAAACGTAGACTACCTCCCCGAAACGGCATACGGCCGCTTTACCAAGAACGCCGCCAACCTGCTGCTCGCGCGGTTGTATCTCAATTCCGAGGTATATATCGGCCAAGCACGATGGGAAGACTGCCTCACGGCGTGTAGCCGCATTTCGGGGCAGTTGGAACCGGATTACTTCGCCAACTTCAAAACAGATAACCAAGTGGCTACCGAAGTCATCTTCGGCATTCCCTATGACAGCAAGATGGGTACCGTGGGCAACTACCTGGCGTCCATGACCTACCACTACGAGCAAATGTGGGCCTTCTCGGCCACCGGAAACTACCAATGGTGTGCAAACGGCATCTCTGCGCAGCCGGGGCTATACTCCGCCTTTGAAGAAAATGATATCCGCCGCAATTCCGTCCTTATCGGGCCGCAGATCGACCTCCGCTCGGGTTCCACCATCATCATGCCCGCATCGGGCAACCCGCTGGACTACACCGAAGAGATTTCCAATATCAACGAAGCACTCCAGAACGAGGGCGGCCGATTGAGCAAGTATGAAGACAAAGCCGGCGATGCTTGGGAACGGGACTACGACCTCGTGCTGATGCGCTATGCCGAAGTGTTGATGATGCAGGCCGAATGCAATGTGCGGCTGGGCAATCCCGCTGCCGCGCGGCCATTCGTGGAGCAGGTACGGAGCCGTGTGGGGCTAAACACCCCCGAAACCATCGATTTGGCCTTCATCGACCAGGAACTCCGGCGTGAATTTGTCTTTGAAGACCACCGCCGTACAGACAATATCCGTTTCGGAACATTTTTCGAGGCTTGGTGGGAAAAAGGCGAAGACCCGGCCGATAAGCACACGGGCATCTTCCCCATCCCCCGGCAGGAATTGAACAAAAACAGCAAGCTGGACCAAAACCCGGGGTATACCAACTGATGGACATAAGGATGACGATATGGCTACTGTGGGCGGTATTTCTTGTAGGTTGCAAGAAAGAGAAGCCCACCAGTGATACGAACAAGGAAACGAAAATCGAAACCTTTGAACCGGTGGCGGTAACGAAGGCCAACGCCATGAAGGTGTGGGTGCATTACATGCCCTGGTTCGAAGATAAAGCAACCAGTGGCAATGGTAAATGGGGCCAGCATTGGACGATGGCCAACAAGAACCCGGACATCATCGGGGCAGACGGCAAACGGCAGATCGCTTCGCATTACTATCCCTTGATCGGACCCTATGCCTCCAGCGACACGGACGTGCTGGAATACCATTTTTTACTGATGAAATATGCCGGAATCGACGGCATACTCATCGATTGGTACGGTACGCGGCAGTTGTATGACTATCCGCAAAACAAGCGCAACACGGAGGCCATCGTAGCTGTATTGGAGAAGGTAGGGCTCCAATATGCCATCGTGTACGAAGACCAAACCCTCCGCGATGGCTTCGACTCGGATGCCCAACGGCTCAGCCAAGCGGTGGCCGACATGAATTACCTGCGCACCAATTTTTTCAACGACGGCCACTACATCCGACTAGACGGCAAGCCGCTGTTGTTGACCTTCGGTCCGCAGATCATCAACACACCAAGCGGCTGGAACACCGTTTTCAATACGTTGGTCGATAAACCGGCATTCTTCACCCTGTACAACCACTCCCACCTCGCCAACAATGCTACCTACCAACTGGCAACGGGCGAATACATCTGGGTGGATGCTACGCCTATGGAAACAAAGTATGCCCGCAAGCACGAGGTGCCACAGCTCATCGGCGGTGCCTATCCGGGATTCGACGACTACTACAAAGAGGGCGGTTGGGGCGAACAAGTGCTGGGCGACATCGACCACGAGGACGGTGCCTTGTTCGACCGCTCGCTGCAGATGGCTACCGACGAGAACAGGACGCAATTACAGCTGATCACGTGGAACGATTTCGGAGAGGGAACGATGATCGAACCTACCCACGAGTTCCAGTACGCGTTTTTGGAAAAGCTACAGGACTTTACCGGGCTCCCGTACAACAAAGCGATTTTGGAGCAGATTTACGCATATTACACGCTCAAGAAACAGTTTGCAGACCAGCCCGAAAAACAAAAGCAACTGCTGCAAGCCTTTTACTACCTTATTTCCCTGCAACACAACAAAGCCATGGGATTGATTAATGAAATAGCCAATTAATAAGATGATGAAGCAATTTGCATATGTACTCATACTCGCATTCCCATTCTTTTCCTGTAAACAAAGCGGGCAGGTGTCATCGCCCGATAAATCCATTTCCATCCGTGCGGGCGTGGAAGACGGGCGGATTTTTTATACCGCCAGCAAAAATGGCGATGTGCTGTTGGATAAGTCTTTTTTGGGCTTCACCTTGCAGAACGGGCCTCTTGGCGAAAACATGGCTATCTCGGAAATAGTACATACGTCGTTCAGCGGCACCTGGGACCAAACGTGGGGCGAAGAGATCGTGGTAGACAACACCTACAACCAGATGACTGTGCACGTGGAAGAAAAAACAGGGGCCAAGCGGAAGTTTGCGGTCGTATTCCGGCTTTTTGACGACGGCTTCGGCTTCCGGTACGAATTCCCGGCGCAGCCACACCTCGCAGACTTCACCATTATGGATGAGCATACCGAATTCAATTTCACCGCCAGCCATAAGGCGTGGTCCATTCCCTACGGCTCAAATTATTACGAAGCATTATATGAGCCCCATCCCCTCAGCGAGCTGGATACAGTATGCACACCGCTTACCATTGAAACCGACCAAGGTCTCTATTTAGCGGTGCACGAAGCCAACCTGACAGACTACGCGGCGATGAACCTACGGACGGAAGGTGGATCGCCAAAACTTCAGGTTTACCTTACTCCTTGGTCTACGGGAGAAAAGGTTTTCGCCCACGCGCCGGGTGTAACCCCGTGGCGCACCGTGATCATCGCCGACAATGCCGGCGACCTGCTGCTCTCGCGGCTGATGCTCAACCTGAACGAACCTGCCAAGATCGAAGATACATCGTGGATCCAACCCGGCCGTTATATCGGCATCTGGTGGGGGATGCACATGGGAGCGTACACCTGGCACATGGGCCCCAAGCACGGGGCAACCACGGAAAACACGCAGCGGTACATCGACTTTGCCGCCAAACACGGCTTTTCGGGTGTATTGGTAGAAGGGTGGAACACCGGATGGGAAAACGACTGGACGAAAGAAGGGGATAAATTCAGCTTTACGGAAACTTATCCGGATTTCGACCTGGAAACGGTTACCGACTACGCCGCTTCGAAGGGAGTAAACCTTATCGGGCACCACGAGACGGGGGGTGCCACGGTGAATTACGAGCGCCAGCTGGACAGCGCCTTCGCGCTTTACCAGCGTCTCGGTGTCAACGTCGTTAAAACCGGCTACGTGAGTCCACTGCTTGATGGGAAAGAGCGGCACAGCAGCCAATACGGGGTACGGCATTACCGCAAGGTAATCGAAACAGCCGCGAAATACCACATCATGATCGATAACCATGAGCCCGTGATGCCTACCGGCCTACAGCGTACCTACCCCAATCTGATGACCCAAGAGGGAGTGCGCGGCCAGGAGTGGGACGCGTGGGATGCGAATGGCGGGAACCCGCCCGAACATACCACCATCGTTCCCTTTACCCGCGGATTGGCCGGCCCGATCGATTTTACGCCCGGCACGTTCCATTTTGATAACCCAGTTTTTCCCAACACGCGTGTGAAGACCACCTTGGCCAAACAGCTGGCCCTTGCGGTGGTGATGTACAGTCCGTTACAGATGGCATCCGACATGATTGAGAATTACGAAAAAAATCAGGAGCCATTCAAGTTCATTGCTTCCTGCCCCGCCAATTGGGCGAAGACAGTGATTCCCCACGCCGAAATCGGCGAATACATAACCATTGCCCGCAAAGACCGGGAGTCAGCAGACTGGTATGTGGGTAGCATCACCAACGCAGAAAAGCGGACGCTCACCCTGCCGCTGGATTTCCTGGATACCGGCGTGGACTACCGAGCCACTGTTTTCAAAGACGGGGCGGGTGCCCATTACGCTTCGAACCCCTATCCCGTTTCGATCGAGCAGATCGATGTGACCTCAACGGATGCACTTGACCTGCAACTTGCCCATGGTGGCGGAACCGCCATCGTTTTCAGCAAAAAATAAAGACTGTGCTGCTTCGTAGAAAACAAATAATTAATATCTTTGCACTCCCGTTCCCGTAGTTCAATGGATAGAATTTCAGATTCCGGTTCTGAAGATAGGGGTTCGAATCCCTTCGGGAACACTAAGAAAGCACCTTAGCAAGGTGCTTTTTGTGTTTACAACCAGATTCGAATAGAAGCGGTGGCCGGGGTTCGAACAATTTCGCTGTGGCGATGTGCTTGGGATAGTGCGACGCAGCAAATCCCTTCGGGAACACTAAAAAAGCACCATCAAGGTGCTTTTTGTGTTTACAAGGGATGAGAACAGAAGCGGCGGCCGGGGTTCGAACAATTTCGCTGTGGCAATGCGTATGGGGCAGCGCGACGCAGCAAATCCCTTCGGGAACACTAAAAAAGCACCATCAAGGTGCTTTTTGTGTTTGAGAACCAACGCCCTCCCTCTCAATAAGGCGAAGGACTTACCGTTGTCCACCCCCCGTCTACCACCATCGTTTGCCCGGTAATATGCCGTGCCGCATCGCTTACCAGAAAGAGGGCCGCAGCCGCGATGTCCTGTGGGGTGGCCGCCCGGCCCATCGGTGTGATCGAAGACCAGGTTGCCGCATATTCGGTATCCTCGGCCGTGCGCTCTGTCAGCGTGGCACCCGGGGCAACCGCATTCACATTGACACCATAAGGGGAAAGTTCCAATACCAGGTGCTTGGCGAGCATTTCCAATGCCGCCTTCGACATCCCATAGGCGGCGAGGTTTTTATGGGCTTGGTGCCCCGTTACCGACGAGGTGAACAGCAGGGAGCCGCCGCGCCCCTGCCGGATCAACTCCTTTGCCGCCGCCTGGGCAAGGAAAAAGGTACCACCGAGATTCACAGTCATCACTTGGTGGAATGCCTCCGGCGTATACTGCAGGAAATCGCCGAACAGCGTAATCCCCGCGTTGGCGATGACGATATCCAATGTACCCGTTTCCGTTACGGCACGTTTCACCATCCCGTCGATAAACGGAACGTCGCCCGAGTCGCCGGGGCATGCCAGGCAACGCCCTTCCTTGCCGATCCGTGCTGCCGCACGTTCGGCCAATGCCCCGTCGATGTCATTCAGCAGCACCGTAGCCCCTTCGGATGCCAGTTGGCGTGCTATTTCAAACCCGATGCCTTGCCCCGCACCGGTGATGATTGCTGTCTTGCCAGCAAACCTACCTGTTATCATTTTGTCCATGTAGTGTTACAGTAAGCTTAATCAGTGTGAATCGCGCGACACCTCGCTGCCCGAACCGCCCTTCAGGAAATCGAAATCCGCTCCCAGGTGCGCCTGCTCCACGTGGTCCACATACAGCTTGGCGTAGCCACGCGCAAACGGGTTGGCAACCGCCTGCATCCGCTCCCTTCGGCGGGCCAACTCCCCTTCGTCTACCAGTAGTTCCAGCCGCCGTCCGGCCACATCCAGCCGGATCAGGTCACCATCGGCTACCAGCGCCAGCGTACCGCCGGCAGCCGCCTCCGGCGAAACGTGCAGCACGACCGTGCCGAAGCCCGTGCCGCTCATGCGGCCATCCGAGATGCGCACCATGTCCGTCACGCCCTTTGCCAGCAGTTTCATCGGGATGCCCATGTTGCCCACTTCGGGCATGCCCGGGTATCCCTTCGGGCCCACGTTCTTCAGCACCAGCACCGAGGTCTCATCCACATCCAGCTCCGGATCGTCTATCTTGCGTTTGTAATCCTCTATGTCGTCGAATACCACAGCCCTACCCGTATGCTGCATCAGCTCCGGCGAAGCCGCCGACGGCTTCATCACCGCCCCGTCTTCGCACAGGTTGCCCCGTAGCACCACCATGCCCGATACCGGGTTGATAGGGGTCTCCACCGTGGAGATCACCGTCGCATCCAGGCTTTCGCAGCCCGCGGTGTTCTCCGCCACGGTCCTGCCGTTCACCGTCAGCGCATCGGTATGGAGGTGCTTTCCGATTGCGTGCATCACCGCGGGCAGCCCTCCTGCATAGTACAGGTCTTCCATGAAATACTGCCCCGAGGGCTGTAGGTTGGCCACCAGCGGCACCTCCCGCGAGAACCGGTCGAAATCCTCGAGCTCCAGCCCCACCCCCATGCGGCCGGCAATGGCCATTAGGTGGATAGCGAAGTTGGTCGAGCCGCCGATGGCGGCGTTCACCTGGATGGCGTTCTCGAATGCCGGGCGCGTGAGGATGTCCGACAGCTTCATCCCCTCCCACACCATTTCCACGATGCGGCGGCCCGAGAGCTGCGCCAGCACCTTCCGGGTCGCATCCGCCGCCGGTATGGCCGCGTTGCCCGGCAGGGTGATCCCCAGTGCCTCTACCATCGCTGCCATCGAGGAGGCCGTGCCCATCACCGCGCAGTGGCCACGGCTGCGGCACATGCCCCCCTCGGCCTGGTTCAGCTCCTCCTCGCTCATCACCCCCCGGCGGGCATCCTCCGAAAAACGCCATATGTCGCTCGTGCCGATGTCCCTGCCGCGGTACTTCCCCGTCAGCATCGGACCACCCGAAACCACCAGCGTGGGCAGGTCCACGCTGCACGCGCCCATCACCAGCGAGGGCGTGGTCTTGTCGCAGCCGCACAGCAGCACCACCCCGTCAACCGGGTTCGCACGGATGGATTCCTCCACGTCCATGCTCGCCAGGTTCCGGAAAAGCATCGCCGTGGGCTTCATCAGCGTCTCGCCCAGCGACATCACCGGGAACTCCACCGGGAAACCACCCGCCTCCAGTACACCCCGCTTCACCGATTCGGCCAGCTCCCGGAAATGCGCGTTGCACGGTGTCAGCTCCGACCAGGTGTTGCAGATGCCGATCACCGGCTTGTCCCGGAACATATCGGCCGGCATCCCTTGGTTCTTCATCCACGCGCGGTAAATGAAACCGTCCTTGCCCGAACGGCCGAACCAGTCCGAACTCCTTAGTTTCTTCATCGTTGTTTTCGTTTGTTGACTCATAAATCGGTAGTTGGCCAGGGTTTAAATCCGCTTGCCTTGATAGGCAAAGGTAACATTTACTTGATAAGATGGAAACGCGGTTTCGTTAGTTCCGTCCCCTTTTCACCAACCGGTCTACCCGGTACATGAAAAACAAGCCGAGGATGGAAAAGGCTACCACCACATAACCCACCGTATCGTAGTGTTCCAGTGGACTGAAATTGGTTTGCTGCACCACGATCTTCCCGGCTAGGGCCGCGGCAATACCTCCGGCCAGCTGCTGCAGGGAGGCGTTGATGCTCATGAACGCCCCGCGGTCCTTCAGCTCCGGCACCGCACTGGTCAATGCCGACGAAGGAATCATCCGGCTGGTTACGCCCGCCATCAGCAACACATTCAGCGCAATGGCCACCCACAGGGGTACCACGGATAGGTTGGTATACCAGATACACATTGCCATCAGCCATACCGAAGCAATCACAAACAGCCGGTATTTATCCACCCGGTCGCTGAGGCGGCCGATGAACGGCATGATAACCAAGGTGCCGAGGCCCGCCACCATGAACAAAAGCGGTAGTTGGTGCTCGGTAACATGGAGGTTGTTGATGGCAAAGGCACTGCCGAAAGGCATCATCATAAAGCCCCCCACGGACAGCATCGCCGTGGCGGCAAAACCGATCCGGTAATCACGGCGGGCCAGCGTATGCCACAGGTGGGTAAAAGCAGATTTTTCGCTTTTCACGTGGAGATGCTCGTCGATGGGTTTGAGGTAAAAAGCAATCACGCCCACGATTAGCGCCCCCAAGGCCGCCACCATGAGGAAAGGCATTTCCCAGCCCCAAGTGGTGGCAATATACAGGCCGATGGGTATGCCCAGCACCTGGCTGGCGCCGAAAGCCATCTGTACGAACCCAAGCACGCGGCCACGCTGCTGCAGGGCAAACAGGTCGGCCACGATGGCCATGGAAATCGATCCGATCACCCCGCCGAATAATCCGGTGATGATCCGGGCAGCCACTAAAAACCAGTACGTGTGCGCAATGCCGCACAGCACCGTACCGAGTACGAAGCCAACGTAAAAGAAAAGCAAGAGTTTCTTGCGGTCAAACCGATCGGAAAAACCAGCGGTGAGGAATCCCGAAAAACCGGCACTAAAGGCATAAGCCGATACCGCCAATCCAAACTCCGATGGGACAAGATGCATCGACTTCATCAAGATATCACCTAGCGGCGACATGATCATGAAATCAAGCACGACCGTAAACTGGGTAACGGCTAAGATAATAACTACCAAGATTTGGTAACGGGTAAACGACGGAGCGTTCGCGGACGTTTGGCTCATTCTATGAAGACGTCCAAATACACCGATTGTTACTTCGCCGACCGATTATTTTTTCATGGCCCGCTATTTACCCTTGCCTTGGGCCATTACTTTCACTGTCTCCAGGATGATGTCGATATCGGTCTTGAGGCTCATGCTCGAAAGGTAATCCAGGTCGTAGTCCACGCGTTCGCACATCTGATGCACGTTTTCGGCGTAGCCATAATACACTTGCCCGATGGAGGTGATACCCGGCTTCAGTCGGAACAGCTGCATGTATTCGGGCCTGTGCTCCTTGATCTCCTCAATGAAATGCCTGCGCTCGGGGCGCGGGCCCACAATGGCCATGTCGCCCTTCAGCACATTCCAGAACTGGGGCAGCTCATCCAGGTGTGTCTTCCGCATGAATTTGCCCCATTTGGTAATGCGGGGGTCATCGTCTGAAGCCAGCTGCGGTCCCGCCTTTTCGGCGTCTACCTGCATGCTCCTGAATTTATAGATAAAAAAAGGCTGCTCGCCCTTGCCGATCCGCTCCTGCTTGAAAAACACCGGGCCACGCGAGGTGAGTTTGGTAAGCACGATCAGCAGCAGGTATACCGGCAAGCCAAGGGTGAGCACCAAGGATGAAAACACGATGTCTACCACGCGTTTGATCACGATGGTCTCCTGGTAAACCAAGAGTTTCCTTTTTACAGCGTTCAAATCGATACGGAATGCAGCCGGATAGCTGATCAACTCGTATATCGGGTTATCGACTTTATAGGTCAATTGCTGTATTTGATTTTCTCTAACCATATATCTTCTGCACTTAATTATGCTTAGTTAAACACGAATAAAGTGCCATTTCCGAAAAATCAACGATAATGCCCTTTGTGGATAAGGTAGGCGGCTTAAGCGGGGCAAGAGGCCCCTTGAGCATGTGGAAAAATTCCCCACATTAGGGCGCGGGCGGCCAAGGATTTACGTCCAATACCCTTTGTACATGGAAAACGCTCTGCGGAACTTACGGGGTAGCCTGCGGTAGGCCAGGCCCAGTTGATACCCCAGCCATTTCGCTAAGATGGAACCGCCAACTTTAGGGAGGAGGAAAGCGTTCCGGCGGCCCACATACCCGATTTCCGATTGGGCATAGCGGAGCCCTTCGCCACCGGCACGGCCGAACGCGTCAAATATCCAGCGGTTGTCGCTGTGGAACACGCCGATGTCAAAGTAGCGCTCAAACTCTTCGCGGATGGAATAGTTGTGCGAGTGGTAAACGCACGCCCCAGCCACATACGCCATTTTCCAGCCGCTCAGCAGCAACCTGCCCGCCACGATCACGTCCTCGCCCATGATCGTACCATGGGGGAACCCGCCCACTTGTTGGAGCGCTTCGCGGCGATAGGCCGCAAACGAGTTGGAGCAGGAAATGGTTTTGATGCCGTAGGTGGGCGCATCGGCCAACGAACGGAGTTGGCTGTGCGCCGGGTAATTGAACAACCGGGCGTGGCGCTCGGGCAAGGTGGCTTCCCGGTTTGGCAGTTGCCTGCCGTAGGCCATGCCTACCTCCGGGTTGGCAAATACCTGCACCAGGTTGGCGAGCGCCGACTCATCGGCGGGGATGGCATCCTGCGTCAGCAGGCAATAAACATCGGCATCGGGGTAGGCATCGATGGCCCGTTGGCGGGTGCCGCCGTGGTCAAACCCTTCACCACCCAGCCCCATCACCGTGCAACCGTGGGCCTGTGCGGCTTCCAGCGTGCCGTCCGTCGAGCCGGAATCGATTACTACGCACCGCTGCAGCGGCCAGGCCTGGCGGGCCAGTATGGCCAGCAGCTCCACGAATCGCTCACCGCCGTTCAATGTCGGTATATACAGGTTTACCCTCATGGCCGTCCGCCCATCTCCACGTGTTCCTTCACGTGGTTTTTGTTTATCTTGATATCGGGCGGCCGGAAATCGTGTATCCACGTACCGCCGGACGTTACGAAATTGCTATCGATGCGCACGTTCAGGGCCGTTTTCCGTACCGTGATGGCTGCGTTTTTCGCATTGGAAATGTGGTTGCCAAGCAACGAAGCGCCTGCCACTTTAACCAGCAGCAGCGCGCCCGACTCATGGCCGCTTGTCAACCGGTTGCCTTCGAACTTGAAGTGCCCTTCCATATTGACGTTGATGGGTCCGCTGGCGATTTCGTTTTCCATGATGCGTAGGGAATCTATCCGGATACCATTCGGCAGCATCACGCTGCCCATTTTGCCATGCCTGATGTCGAGCAGCTTGCCGCTGGCATTGGCCAACAGCCGGAGGGTATGGAACGTATTGCCTTCCATCCGGATGTTTTCCCAATGGCCCACCAGTTCGAATGCGCCGTCGGTCACATTCCGATTGGCCGTGATATCGCCGCACCCCTCTATATAGAGAGCTGGCCGGTTATTGCCAAAAGCCCGGTTGCCGCTCAGGGTTACCCCCGAAATACCGATCAGCGTGCCGATTCCCGAGCCATCCGGTGTTGATTTGCCTTTCACGAAGCCGTTGCCATAGCTGTAGTTTCCGGCGATGAGCGCATTGATGGCCACTACCCGGCCGTGTGCGCGGTTGTTGATGTCCACGGCGTCGGCGGCGTTGTGTTCAAGGCGGTTGTTGCTGATGCGGTAGTTGGCCACCCGCTCCGCCACATTGAATGCGATCTGGATGCCGCTCATGCCGTTATGGTGGATGTGGTTGCCCTCGATTTCCACGTCGCCACTATCGTGGATGAAAATACCGTTTTCGCCATTGTGGTGCAGGTCGTTGCCCGACAGGGTGATACCACGGCTAGACAGCACCCGGATGGCCGTGCCGGGGTGGTAAGTGGTGGTCGCTTGCCGTGCGCTACCGTACTGGCTGATGGTCGTCCCTACCACGCGCGATGCCGAGCAATCGTACCACAGCACCGCCGGAAACGACTGGCGGTTGGTCGAGTCGCCGGTGAAACGACTATCCGCAACGGTGATGTTGCTGCTTTGCGAAGCGTAGATGGCTTCGTTCACCGTTTCAGCACGCACGGCGAGGTATACGTTGGATACCCGGTGTGCGCGGAAGAGCGGTGCCGGCGAATGCTGCTTTTCCACCGTAAATTGTGCAGAAAGCTCCTCCGGTTGCTTCAGTACACCATCGGCAACGATGTGCACATTGGAAACCAACCGGATGGAACGGACCCGGTAGGTCCCTTTGGGCAGGTACACCGTATCGCCCACCGCCGCACTGTCCAGCGCACGCTGGATTGCCTCACTGTCGTCCGCTTTCCCATCACCCACGGCCCCATGCGCCTTCACATCGATGCGTTGGCCACCCCCGGGTACCGGGGGCTCCGCCTGCGAACGGCCCTCGCCGCATGCCGCCGCGAGCAGTACCACCATCATCCAACCCAGGTATCGTATATCCGGCTGTTTCTTCATTTCCGTCGTTTATCCGTTATCACTTCCCATGTCCGGGCGGCCGTATCCGCCCACGTAAATTGGGCTGCCCGGTCCAGCCCCGCCGCTTTCAGTTGCCCGTGGCGGTCGCTATCGGTGGCCAGCACCTCCATGCCGTGCGCGATGGCCCCGATATCGTGCGGATCCACACATAGCGCCGCCCCTCCCGCCACTTCGGGCAATGGGCCCGCGGTAGAGGTGAGCACGGGCGTGCCGGCCGCCATGGACTCGACAATCGGCAGGCCGAATCCTTCCATCAGCGACACGAACAGCGTGGCGTGCGCTCCGCGGTACAGCGCGGGCAGGTTTTCTTCGGGCACATGCCCCAAAAACCGGACCCGGTTACCGATACCGAGCTGTTCGACCAATACCGCTGTCTCCCCGTCGCTGTTTCCCGTGAGGAAAAACTGGAAGTCGAGCGGAACGGCCGCCCGCGCAAACGCCGTCAGCATAGCAGGGAGATTTTTGTTTTTCCGCCGATTGCCCACATACAGGAAATACGGCGCATCGCTTTCGTAAATATCCCCATTCGCCCGGTATCGGTCGTCCACGCCGTTGTAAACCACGGTAATCAGGCGCTCGTCGATGCCCAGCAAATCCACCAGCTGTCCTTTGCTGAACTGCGATACAGTGATGATCCGGTCGGCCTTCGCTGCCAGCCTTGCGATGACCTGTTGGTAGTAGAGGCGATGCCACCGGGTGTAGTAAAACAGGTGCATCAGGTCGTGGATGGTAAACACCACGGGAATGCGGCTGTAGAGGGGCGGCATGAACGAGGGGCTGTAAAACACATCGGCGTCGTTGTGCATACGTATCTGGCGGGCCAGCATCAGTGGTGTCAATAGGTTGCCCAGCCCCATGCCGCTCTGCACAAATGTGGGTGAAATATAGGCAGGTGCCCGCGCCATCACCTCGCGGTACAGCTTACCGATACCCGTATCGGCATCCCATCGGCTGTCTATCAATACCCGCATCAGCCCATCCTCCCTTTTAGGTGTCTCGCCGATACCGGCCCCGCACTCCCCAGGAGAAAGGCCAACACCAGGTAAAGCACGATATCATTGTCATATCCCGAGTAGAGGATCATCATGATGGCCAGCAGCGGGATGGCGGCCACCCACCAAAACCACTGCCCCCCGTACTGCTGCACCCCGAACCGGAAGTACTGGCAGAGGAACAAGGCGTACGAAACGAGACCCACGATACCGAAATCGAGGTAGCAACTCATAAACGTATTGTGGATGTGCGGCTCGCCGTGGTAAAACGCCGCATACCGGCCAAGGAAATCGGACCCGCTCATAAACCCATTGCCCATCGGCGAAATCGCCGAAAAATGTTCAAAAAATGCTTTCCAGTAGGTGAGCCGCACCCCCATCCCATCGTTGGAGGCCGTGATGTTGCCCACCCGCACCACCTGGGCAACCACCGGCAGCGCCAACACTACCAGCACCCCGAGTGCCACGCGCCAGCGTGTATTAGCCGCCAGCCACACCAAAAACCCCACCCCCATAAGTAGCGCAACCATCGGCGTGCGCGATAGGGACAACCAGGCCAGCAACAATACCAGCGCGATGCGCCACCATACGATGGCGTGCCGCCTCACGGTGGGCAGCAGTACATACACAAACCCCAATAAAGCGATACGGGCACCGAACATGTTCTTGTCGTCCAGCCCCCAGAAGTAGGTGCCGTACTGGTACAACGCGCTCCCCTGTGCAGAGGTTGCTGCGCCGCCCAGCCACCGGAAGCCGGCGGCTTGGTGATAGACCAGCAATTGCAGCAGGGTCAATGCCAATGCGATGTGCAGGGTGATATCTACCCATTGCAGCAACCGCCCGTTGTGGCGTTGCACCAGCCACGCCACGGCAGCGTATAGGAACGTGAAGTTGACCAGCAGTTTCAGGAAATTGGTCAGCTCCCTCGCTTCGGCGGGCAAGCCCATGAGGAACGCGGCCGCGGCATATCCCGCAAAAACGGCCAGGAACCATACCCACCCGTGCCGCAACCAGCCTTTCGTATCGAACGCAAAAAAAGCCGAAGCCACCAAAAATACGAGCGGATAGATTTTGACGGGCAGGAACACCGCCAGCAATGCCAGGCAGAACCACACCTCGCACCACATGGACTGATTGCCCCGTATGTTGCTAAATTTCTGCATCACCTGCCAATGCGGTGCGTAGCACCTGTTCATATTCACTTACCATGCGCTCCACGCGGAGGTATTCACCCACGGAGTCCCTTGCCACCGCGGCCATCCGGTTATAAACCGCCACGTCTTTCCACAAGGCCACGAGGGCATCGCCGAGCGACGCCGGCCTGTCCGGATCGCACAGGATGCCATTCACGCCATCCACCACGGTTTCGCGCAACCCGCCCCGATTGCTCGCCACCACCGGCAAATGGTTTGCCAGCCCTTCCACGGCTACCATGCCGAGGGGTTCTTCCCACAGGGAAGGCACCACCAGCGCATCGATGGTTTCATAGAAATCTGCAGGCGTTACATAACCCACGAAATCGATGCGGCTATCGTGCCCCGCGAGCTGTTTGAAGCGCTCCACATCCTCCGCCTTGCCCTTTCCGGCAATCCGCAACCGGCCATCCACACCGGATGATTTGAACTGGCTGATGAGCCACTCCACCCCTTTCGCAGTAGCGAGCGTACCGATGTAACCCACCGTCAATGGCTCACCGTTGCCCCGTTTGCGGGGCGTACCAGCCACGGGGATAGCGCGTGCATTGTGCACCACGTAGCCGGGCACATTGTCGAAATAGCCGTACGCAAGAAAGCGGTCCAGTATGCTGCGGCTGATGCCAACGACCGCCGCCAGCTGGGCGGATGCCCGGCGGTGCCTGCGCCGCAACAGGCGGCTAAGCCAATCTTGGTGGGCATGCGTATGCCCCGGTTTAAAAAGCGTGCTATTCGGGCTAAGGAGGTACATGTCGTGCAATACCTGCACGATGGGGATACCGGCACGGCGCACCTCGTCCCACACGGCAATCGACCACCCCACGAGGTTGTGGCACGATACCACGGTGGGCCGCTCGGTCGCCAGCACCTCGCGTACATACGCAGCCATGGACCCGTTGTAGCGGTCGCGCAGATGCCACCGCAGCCGGCTGAACGTGCCAGGGCGCTCTTTGGTAAATGGCCAGTACCGGTTTTTGAGGCCCGCCCGGTAAACCTTTACGCCATCTACCCAATCGCTGCGCAGCCCCCCGTCCGGCACATGGCTCAACACCACCACCTCATGGCCCCGGGCATGCATGCCATCTACCAGCAGCTTCAGGGAGATTTCTGCGCCTCCGGCTACGTATGGCGCGTAAAGCGCATGGATATACAAAATCTTCATCCGGTCCATTTTCAACGGTGCTGTTTATCGGTTATCCGGCGGTACAGCCGATCCAGTTCGTCCCCTATGCGGCGCGGGTCATGTGCCGCCGCCACATGCTGGTACAGGCGCCTCCCCCGGCTGGCCAGTGCTTCCGGATCATCCTGTTTCAGCACCAACGCCCGTTCGATCTGTTGGGTCAATGCCACCCGGTGCTGTTCGGCGGTGCGGTACCGGTAATAAAACGTATCAGCCATGCGGCCGTCCAAATCCGAAACCGTACCGATTTCGGGGCATATCACCGTCTTCTTATAAGAAAATGCCAGGATCGCCGTGCCCGAGTTCAGGCTGCTTGCCAGGTCGTAGGGCAATACCACCGCATCCGCGCGGCCAAGCAAGGTGGGCAGTTCGCCATCGGGCACGAAATACGGCAGCAGCGTCACATTGCCCACGGCCTGCGCCCGGCCAGCCAATTGCTGCTGGTAGCGGCTGTCTGTTGCCCTGCCGGCAATGGTAAGCTGTACACGACGGCCCAAGGCACCCACCACATCCATCAGCAGCTCGAGGTTTTTGTAGGGCTTTACCATCCCGATGAAAAGCAGCTGCAGCGCAGTGCCCTCCGGTGGGGCCGCCGCCACGGGATCCCCATACACGCCGATGAAATGCGGATGCGGCACATAGGTAGCCCGCTCCAATACCTTTGCCCCATACGCCGCAAGCACCGTTTCCGACTGCGCGGAATGGATGATGATGTGGCTGGACCACCGCACCAGCAGGCGGGTAAGGATACGGCTGAAGAAAGCCGCCCCCTTTTCGTGCGATGTCCGGTTGTGGAGCGTCCAGACCAACGGCTTGCCGCTCAGGCGGATGATGGTGAGCACGGCCACCTTACGCAAGAAGCTCCGTAATGACTTGAAAAAATGGCTGGTATCAATGTTTTCGAACCAGTTGAGGTGTACCAGCTTGATGGACCGGAAATGCCGGTAGCTCGAAAAAATGGTGTCAAGCGGATGGATGCGGTACCCGTTGGCACGCAGTTCCCTCACCAATAGCCGGATGTATCGGTTCTCCTCATTCGCCGGTGGGTTGAAAATGATATCCATGGCCGTCAGTTCGACAATCGTTTTGCAAGCCCCCGCGCCTTTGCCGCTGCCACCACGATATCCCGTAGCCGGAGGCCGAACTGCTTGCGGTGCCTGTACCACATCCAAAACCGGCGCACCCGGTGGCTCCGCATGGAAAGCGCCATGGTGTATTGCTTGCGCCGCAGCATAAGCCTGTCTTGCTGTTCGAGCAGGGTATGGTACACCACCCTTTCCGTCTCATGGGGGGTGTGGTTCGCCAAAAAGTCGCGCAGCCACACCGCATAGCGCAGGTTCGCGCGCATCTTTTCCAGGTCGTTGCCGGTAGCGGTAATGGAAAGACCATTGCTGCGGTAATTGAACACCGGCCTGTTGGTATGGGCCATCCCCTTACCGGCACAGGCCCTGTAGGCGGTGATGTCGTCAGATCCCCATGCCAGCGGCAGCGCATAGCATCCGCCCGCGCTGCGTAGGGCGTCCGCGCGGTACACGAAATCGGAGATGTACTGCGATCGCCATTGGTTCAGCCGGTGCCAAATATGGTCGCACACCCGTTCGAACGATGGCGCGGCAGGCGTTAGCCGCAGGGCGTTGCCTTGGTCATCGATAACGAGGCTGCGGCAGTGGTACACGTCCAACCCCGGGTAGCGGGCCATCAGCACCGTAAAGGCTTCGAGGTAATCGGGCTCCAGCCGGTCGTCATCGCCCATGATCATTACATATTCTCCATCTGCCAGTGCCACGCACCGGTTCCAGTTGTCGGTAAGCCGTACCGCCCCCACGTTGCGTTCGTTCTCGTAGTAGCGTATGCGGGCGTCTGCAAAAGACCGCACCGTCGCTTCCACGGGCTCGGGCGAGCAATCGTTGAGTACCACCACTTCAAAATCGGTGTACGACTGCCCCAGCACACTTTGGAGGCATTCCGATAAAAAGCGGCTTTTGTATGCCGGTATGCAAATAGAAAATTTAGGCATCCTTTTTCCTTTTTCCAATGAATGTTTCCTTCAGTTCGCGGATCGCTGCCGGTTTGAGCACAAATAGCAGGAGATATCCCAGATAAATCACCCCAAAGATAGCCGTATGGACGATAACCGTGCCATATCCGCTGGTGGGGGGCAGCCATCCGACTGCATAACGGCTACCTGCCCAGGCCACCACACCCCCAATGGCCGCGGGCAGGAAGGCACGGCCAAACAAGCGCCATGCATCGAGCCGGAGTACCTTCGGGATGTAGTAAATATAGAAAAAACCGATTTGGAGCACCATATACACCAGGTAGCCCACCACGGCCGCACCTACCTGCAGGGTAGGCGCGAAGATGACAGTAACGGGCAGCGAAACGAGGCAGGCCACGGCCGAAGAATAAACCAGCGCCCGTGTTTTACCGGTGGAAAGCACAAGGCTGGCCACGGGCGTATTGTGCATGGAAAGCAACACGGTGAGTAACCAGAGGGACAGCCACAGCGACAAGCCGCGGTAGCCGCTGCCCATATACAACAACAGGATGTCGTCAGCATTCAATATCAACACGAACACCACGAAACTCAAAAAAATGGAGATGTACTTAGTGGCGTTAAACACCATGCGCCCAATCCGCTGTGGATCGCCGGCGGCGTAGGCTTTGGAAGTAGCCGGAAGCAGCACCTGCATGAACACACCGCCGAATGCCACGATCAGCATGGCAATGGTTTGGATAACGCGGTAATCGGTCAGCACTTCCACCCCGCCGGCAAACTTACCCAGCAGGAGCGGCCGCAGGTTATTGGCCGTAAGTTGGAAGAGCCCCATCGTAAAAATCGCTAGGCTATACACCAGTATCTCGCGGAAAGCGGCCCCATCCCATCGGGGTGCCAGCAACGTGCGCCGCGGAACAGGGAATACCTTCAGCCGCCACACATAGCAAGGGATCGGCATCAACGTAACCAGCGTATAGGCAATGAAGTAAGTGATGAGCGGCCATTGCAACTGGATGGCCACCAGCGCCACGGCAAAATTGAGGATGCTGGTTAATGCGGTGATGCGGTTGATGAAACCCAGTTCACCCATGGCGCTCAACAGTTGGATGGCCACGCCCGAAAGCCAGTTCAGCACCGTCGAGAAGGCCAGCACGGTCATCATCTGCCGGTAGATTGGCAGCTGGTCTTCGGTGAGGTTAAACAGTTGCTGCCCGTAGGCAGCCATCACGAGGAATATAACCGCATTGACCAATCCGATTACGCCGTAGAATACGATGCTTGAGCGGGATACGTCGGCAACTTTCCCCCACTTGTGGTCTGCCGTCCACATCGAGAAAAACCGTACGGCCCCCACGTTGAACCCGAGGTCCATGAGCCGGAGGTAAGCATTGAGCGAAAAAGCGAGGGCAATCAACCCGTAATCGGCCTTCCCATAAAAGCCGACCAGCAACGGGATGGTAACGAATTTGGCGAGCGCATCCAGTGTCTTGGCCAAAACACCCCACAGGGAACCGGAAAAAACCCGCTTGGAATCCATATTCAGCCAACCAATATCAAAAAAAATGCCGATTGGCCAAAATGGGCGGTCACTCCGCCACGATGTGCCCCACGCCGGTTGTTCCCCTCGTGCAGCACATGGAGTCTTTCACCGGGCAGTAGCCCGTAGCGCCACGGAGAATCAACGCCCCGCCCACAGCTACTTCGGCCAGGGACGAAAGCGGGGTCTTGAACATGCGCGTAATGCCTGTGTATAACACAAAGGCCCCCGCTGCAACAGACAGCAGCCGTTCCGAATTGGCAATATTGCGGTTGTCGTTGGCTTCGCGGAGCCTATCTCTCACATCTTCCAATATTTCTTTGGTCTTGGTATCCATATCATTCAGTCTCTTGAACAAATTTACTTAATTATCCACTCATAGTACAAACAACGCCGCCGCCTTTTGGTTTTCGGCTACGCATAATTCGCTAAATTAACCGTACTTTGCCGACGGTACCGATTCCCAGCTGCACACTGATGGAAATTATTGGTTATATCTTGGCCGTCTTTATCGGCGTTTCACTGGGCCTCATCGGTGGCGGGGGGTCCATCCTTACGGTGCCCGTTTTTGTGTATCTCTTCCATATCGAGCCCGCCTTGGCCACCTCCTATTCGCTGTTTATCGTGGGGATGACCAGCTTCACCGGGGCGGCCTACCAATACAGCAAGGGCTATGTAGATATGAAAGCCGCCCTTTCGTTCGGCGTGATGTCTGTGGTCACCGTTTTTGTGGTGCGGAAGTACCTGCTGCCCCTCATTCCCGATGTGCTGTGGCAGGCCGGTGGCCTCGTCCTCACCAAATCCACGGCCATCATGGTCCTCTTCGCTGCGTTGATGCTGGCGGCATCGGTATCCATGGTGCTGGGCCACCGCGAGCAACCTAGCGGTGTGCGTACCAGCCTACCGGTGCTCCTGGCCTTCGGCATGGGTGTGGGCCTGGTAACGGGGCTGCTGGGGGCAGGGGGTGGCTTCCTCATCATCCCCGCGCTCGTGCTGCTGGCAAAGGCTCCCATGCGGGTGGCCGTGGGCACCTCGTTGGTTATCGTTACCATCAACTCGTTGGTCGGCTTTGTGGGCGATATAGGCCACGTGTACATCGACTGGCCGTTCCTATTCACCATCCTGGGCATCACCGTATGCGGTGTGCTCATCGGCAGTGTTGTAGGCCGCCGGATACCGGGCGAGCGGCTGCGGGTGGGCTTCGGCTGGTTCGTGCTCACCATGGGCATCTATATTTTGAGCAGGGAGTTGTTTTGAGTGGTGCTATTTTAACTACCTTTGCCCATATGATCAAGCAACTCCTGTTGGTAGGGATCGGTGGAGGCATCGGCAGCATGCTCCGGTTCCTTGTGTCGGTGCTTACCAGTAAGTTCGTACAAGGCACGTTCCCGTTGCCTACCCTGTTAATCAACCTTTCCGGCTGCTTCCTGATCGGCATCCTGGCAGGGCTATTTGCCCAACCGCCCTATACAGACAACAACCTGCGGTTTCTGCTCATCACGGGTTTTTGCGGCGGCTATACCACCTTTTCCACCTTCGCTCATGAGAACCTGCTGCTTATCGAAAACCAACAAATACTGCCAGCTATCGGCTATACGCTGCTGAGTGTGGTGCTCGGTATTGCGCTGGTTTGGGTGGGTATGTGGGTGAGCCAAGCAGCCTACTCCCGGTAAAAATCGATCAGGGCGGCGGCGTAGGTGTTGTGCCAGCCGTCTTCGATGTCTTCATAGGCCTCATCGGGGATGCCCGACTGCCGCACTTCCATAGACGTACCCCGTTTGTGGTCGTGCAGCCGGATGGTGACGATAGACTCCGTATCTTCACCGAAATACCACTGCTGCACGATTTCCTTGTCTTTTACGAACGATACGTTCTTTCCCACGATGGCGCCGCTCCATAGGGAAAATTCCGTGTCGGGTTCGGCAACCATGGTAGCTTCCTCGCCGGTCCACAGGTTGATGGTTATTTCCGTGGTCAGCGCCAGGTACACTTCTTCGGGTTGGGCGGGTATGATGAAATAGGCTTTGAAATCCTTCATGTTGTTGTCTGCTTTGCTGGTGCAAAAGTAGGGAAAATCAAATGCAGTAGTCCATAAACTCCTGCGGAAAAGCAACCGGACCGCCTTGGTAACATTTGTTACTGACCAGTCTTTATTTGATATATACCTTTACCATACATCAAGTATAACATAGAAATGAAACAACAATATCAAGTAGCGATTATTGGCGCGGGTACAGCAGGCATCATGACCGCCGCCCAACTGTTAAAAAAAAACCGGTCGCTCAGCATTGTCATTATCGACCCGGCAGACACCCATTACTACCAACCCGCATGGACGTTGGTGGGGGCTGGCACGTATGATTTCGATAAAACGGCCAAGCCCATGAAAGACCTCATCCCCCATGGGGCGGAATGGATCCAGGACGAGGTGGTGGAAATGCTGCCTGACCAAAACGGGGTAAAGACAAAATCCGGTCTGGAAATCGCTTACGAATACCTCATTGTCGCACCGGGACTGGTCAACGACCTCACTTTGATCGCAGGGCTGCAAGACGCCGTAGAGAAGGGCGTGGTCTGCAGCAACTATATCGACGCCAAGCACACGTGGGAAAGCCTGAAGAATTTCAAGGGGGGCACAGCACTCTTCACGCAGCCGGCCACGCCCATCAAATGTGGTGGCGCACCCCAGAAAATCATGTACCTGGCGGCGGATTACATCCGGAAGAAGGGGCTATCGAACAAAAGTAAGGTGATTTTTGCTACCCCGGGCACGGTTATATTCGGCGTACCCCAGATTGCGCAGACACTTATGGAAGTGCTTCACCGCTACCATGTGGATTTCAGGCCGTACCACACACCGGTGAAAATCGACGCCGATAAAAAAATCGCCTACTTTCTGGACAAAACACCGCAATCCGGCAATACAGATGGTACGGACACGGCATCCAAAACCGTAGCCGTAGCTTTCGATTTCCTACATTTGGCACCACCCCAAACAGCTCCGAAATTCATCCAAGAATCGGTATTGGTCAACGATGCCGGTTGGCTAGCGGTAGACAAGCACAGCCTACAGCACCCAAAATATCCGAATATTTTCGGGCTGGGTGATGTGGCCGGCTTACCGACCGCCAAAACCGGTGCTGCCGTACGCAAACAAGTACCGGTGGTAGTCGACAATATCCTTAAATTAATCAACGGAAAAACTGCCGATAATACCTCTTACCAAGGCTATTCGTCGTGCCCACTCGTAACAGGATACGGAAAGATGGTCCTTGCGGAATTTAACTACAAGAACGAGTTTACGCCCGACCCGAAGCTAAGGCTGATGCTCATCGGCGACAGTTCCAAAGAACACTGGCGCCTGTGGTTACTGAAAAAGTATATGCTCCCTTACCTCTATTGGCATAAAATGATGAAAGGCAAAGATGTATGATGTTGTGTAACCTATGTAACAGATTGCCTCGCGCGGAAAACCGAGCTTTGCCGCGTTAAAAAGTAATTGATTTATGGAATGGATTTTAGAACCCTGGCCGTGGTATGTAACCGGGCCGCTGATTGCGCTGACCATGTTTATCTTACTTTATGTAGGTAAGAACTTCGGCATGTCTTCCAACCTGCGCACCTTATGCACCCTGTGCGGCGCAGGCAAAACGTGCAACTTCTTTTGCTTCGACTGGAAAGGACAACGCTGGAATTTGTTGGTCATGACCGGAGCCATTATCGGCGGATTCGTCGCTTCTAACTACCTGTCGGAAAACCAGGTGCCTGATCTCAACCCCGCAACGATCGAGCAACTACATGCCGCAGGGTTCGAAAGCGCAGGCAACGCGTATGTGCCCACCGAACTGTTTGGCAACGAATCATTTTCAGACATCAAGACGCTGGCCATTTTGTTGATAGGCGGCCTGCTGGTCGGCTTTGGCGCCCGTTATGCCGGCGGTTGCACGTCAGGTCATTCCATTTCAGGCATCAGTAACCTACAGCTACCATCATTGATAGCCACCATCGGTTTTTTCATCGGTGGGTTAATTATGGTCCATCTCATTTTTCCGCTCATCTTTTAGGTAAGATCATGATAAAAAGTATCATTTATCTCATTATAGGCACCTTTTTCGGTATCGTCATGTACAAATCCGAGGCCGCATCCTGGTTCAGGATTTACGAAATGTTCAACTTCCAATCCATCCACATGTATGGGTTGATGGGGTCGGCCCTGGCCGTAGGCATCGTCATCGTGCAGTATATCAAAAGGAAAAAAGTAAAAGACATCCATGGGGACCCCATCGTCATTGCAGATAAAGACAAAAGCATTGCGAGGTATTTAATCGGCGGTGTGCTGTTTGGTCTGGGGTGGGCGCTTGCCGGAGCGTGCCCGGGTCCGATGTTTGTTCTGACCGGTGCTGGATATTTCCCGATATTAGTGGTAATTTTGGGTGCGGTTCTGGGAACCTGGCTTTACGGTTTGGTCAAAAACAAGTTGCCCCACTAGAAACATCGGCATAAAGACAAACAGATGAAAGCATCATTATACGAAGCGTACGGAACAGTATTCGAGGGGGCACTGATCGAAGAAATCGCATCGGTGGCCAAGCTCGTGGATTTCAAAGAGGGCGATGTGCTGATTGACATCGGGCAGTACATCAAAACCATGCCCCTGCTTATCCAAGGCGCCATTCGAATCATGCGTGAGGATTTCGATGCCGGCGAGTTGCTCTTGTACTTCATCGAAAAGGGAGATACCTGTGCCATGACCCTGGCGTGCTGCATGGGCGACAAGAAAAGTGAAATCAAGGCCATTGCCGAAAACAACGGCACCGTTGCCATGATACCCGTCGGCAAAATGGAAGAGTGGATGGGCAAATACAAGAGCTGGCAGGCTTTTGTATTTGCCAGCTACAACAACCGCTTCAATGAGCTCCTATCGGCCATAGACAATATCGCGTTCATGCACATGGACGAAAGGCTCTATAATTACCTGCAGGAGACGAGCAAGGTGAATGATTCCAGAACCATCAATAAAACCCATCAGGAGATTGCCTATGCCCTCAACAGCTCCCGCGTAGTGGTTTCCAGGTTACTTAAAGCCCTTGAAAACGAGGGGAAAATCAAACTAAACAGAAACAACATCGAATTGTTGGATTAGTATGGCCATCGGTAACAATTGTTACCGTTTACAACCTACCAACCCGGTACTTTCGTGCCATAATATTTCTATAACTCACAGCTTGTTTTGATTATGGTAGCGGAAATTACCGGATATATCCTGGCCATGGTGGTCGGCATATCGTTGGGTCTTATCGGTAGCGGGGGTTCCATCCTCACGGTGCCGATTCTGGTGTACGTCATGTCCGTAGAACCTGTGCTAGCTACGGCTTACTCCCTATTTGTAGTCGGCACCACCTCATTGGTTGGCGGTATACAGGGTGCCCTACAGAAGAAAGTGGACTTCAAAACCATCCTTATTTTCGGCATTCCGTCCATCATTACCGTTTACTTGACACGGGCGTACCTCGTCCCCGTAATCCCCGACGTCATCTTCAAACTAGGAACCTTCCAATTCACAAAAGCCATCGCCTTGATGGTGCTCTTTGCTATCGTAATGATATTTGCATCGATCTCGATGATCCGCCCCTGCCCGCATTGCAAAGATACGGATGCTGACGAAATCAAATACAATTACCCCATGATCCTGCTGGAAGGGGTATTGGTCGGCACCCTCACCGGATTGGTAGGGGCCGGCGGCGGCTTCCTCATCATTCCGGCACTGGTACTTCTGGCAAAGATGCCCATGAAACTGGCCGTGGGAACATCGCTTTTCATCATTGCGGCCAAGTCGCTTTTTGGATTCATCGGCGACTTGCAAGGTAGCGAGGCAATCGACTGGACCCTGCTCTCCACCTTTACCGGACTATCGGTCATCGGCATTTTTATCGGCAGCTACCTATCCAAGAAAATTGCCGGCAGTAAACTGAAAAGTGCGTTTGGCTGGTTTGTGTTGGTTATGGGTATCTATATCCTTGTCCACGAACTTTTTATATAAAAAAAACCACCTTGTAACTTATGTTACCGTTCAGTAAATGAAGGCGTTATATCTTTGCCCTACCTATAAGATTAGGAATAAAAATTAACTAAGAATCTTTCACCTTTAAAAAATAAAAACTATGTTCTTCCAACACGTATATGACAAAAGTTTAGCACAAGCGAGCTACTTCATCGGCTGCCAGGCAAAAGGCGAGGCCATCGTGATCGACGCCCAGCGGGATATCGACGTATACCTGGAAATTGCTAGGCAAAACAACATGAAAATCACGCACCTGACCGAAACGCACATCCATGCCGACTACCTCTGCGGGTCGCGGGAGCTGGCTGCGGCCACGGGTGCCCAGCTGTACCTGTCAGACGAGGGTGGCGACGATTGGCAATACCAGTTCCCCCACGTCGGGCTGAAGCACGGCGACAAAATCAACGTGGGCAATCTAACACTGGAGGTGCTGCACACCCCGGGGCATACGCCCGAGAGCATCAGCTTCCTGCTGACCGACCACCCCGCCACAGACAAACCCGTTATGGTATTTACCGGCGATTTCGTTTTCGTGGGCGACATCGGCCGTCCGGACCTCCTAGAGAAGGCTGCCGGGATAATCGGCACCCAGGAAAAAGGGGCCAAACAAATGTTCGCGTCTATCCAAAAATTTGCCCAACTGCCCGAATATGTGCAGGTATGGCCCGCACATGGAGCCGGTTCGGCCTGCGGCAAAGCGCTCGGGGCAGTGCCCAGCTCAACGGTGGGGTATGAGAAAATCCGCAATTGGGCTTTCCAATATGGCGAAGACGAAGTAGGATTCATCGACTATCTGTTGGACGGGCAGCCCGAACCACCGAAGTATTTTGCGATGATGAAGCACCTCAATAAAGTGAACCGCCCGTTGCTGGTAGAAGTTCCGAAACTTCCGGAGCTATCGAAGGAGGAGTTCATTACCGCCTACAACAATGGGTTGAAGGTCATCGATACACGCACAAAAGAAACTTTTGCCGCGGGGCATCTGCCGGGTAGCCTGAATATACAGGGCAACAATTCGTTCGCCACGTGGTGCGGTTGGCTACTCAACTACGAGGAACAGTTCGTTCTGGTTGCAAACGATAGCCAAATCGAAGACCTCACCCGTAAACTCATGCGGATCGGCCTCGACAACAGCTACGGCTATATTGCCGACATTACTGAATTGGGGTTGGAACTGGAAACTGAAGACACCATTGATATTGAGGAGTTCAAAACCTATATCGGAAATCCCAATGCCCAAATCGTGGACGTAAGAGGCGCGTCGGAATACCAAGCGTACCACGTGGACGGTGCGGAGCACGTTTTTGTCGGCACCTTGCCAGAAAACCTGGACAAGTTCGATAAGGATAAGCAAATCGTCATCCACTGCCAAAGCGGCGATCGGGCCACCATAGCCCAATCGATCCTCGCCAAGAATGGCTTTAAAGATGTAAAAAACTATTCGGCCGGCATGAAAGAATGGATGGCGGTAGATCGTTAGGATTAAAAATTAAAAGACATGGAAGCATTACTCGACAAGCTCGTTGGTTCGGCAGGTGACCGGCCAATAGATGAAGTGATCAAGGAAAATGTTTACTTAGTAGACGTACGCAGCCCGGAAGAATTCGCTTCCGGCAGTGCCGATGGGGCGGTAAACATACCGTTGGGTGTATTGGCACAACAGATTTCAGCATTTGAAAACAAACAAAACATTGTTGTATTTTGCCGAAGCGGCGCCCGGAGCGGCCAAGCGAAAATGCTGCTTGAGCACGAAGGCATCCAGAACGTCGTCAACGGCGGGCCTTGGCAACAGGTACAGGCCGCGTTGGACCACGTTATGGTGAAATAGGTAAATGAATATTCGGATAAGACCATGAAGAATTATTGGAGAAACTGGGATTTCATGCGCGCCCTACGGTTGGGGTTGGGCATTATTATTGCCGCGCAGGGCATACAAGCCAATGAATGGATCTTGGCGGCATTAGGTGGCGCGTTCGCGTTGATGTCGTTGCTCAATGTGGGTTGCTTTGGTGCATCGGGTTGCAATACCTACACGTACACACCGAAAAACCGCAGGGAAACGCAAGACATTACGTACGAAGAAGTCAAAACAAAGTAAAATGAATACGTTTATCAAGAAAAACCTGTTGACCATTGCCGGCATCGCCGTTGGCGCGCTGGCCGGATTTCTATACTGGAAATTCGTTGGCTGCAACACAGGTACCTGCGCCATCACTTCCAATCCGGTAAACAGCACGTTGTACGGATCGGTTTTGGGCGGACTATTGTTCACGACAATGAAAAAGGAAAAAAGCGAAAAAAATGACGTTCAACGAGATCATCAATAAAGACAAACCCGTACTGGTAGACTTCTTTGCCGTGTGGTGCGGACCATGCAAAATGCAGGCCCCCATATTGGACGATTTGAAAAAGCGGGTAGGCGATACGGCCGATATCATCAAAATCGATGTCGACCAGAATCCGCAGGTCGCCGCAAGATACCAGGTACGCAGCGTGCCTACGCTCGCCATCTTCAAGAACGGCGAGTTACGCTGGCGGCAATCCGGTGTTTTTTCGGCCAACGAGCTGGAACGCCTGATTAACGAAAACGTTTAATCTGCCCGCCATAAAAACAAGCCCCGGAAACGCGAGCGGGCGTCTTTTACCTAAATCGATATCCCGTTTCCAGCATTTGCGAAAAAGCGTTGGGGCCCAGGTCCACCGCGATGGACCGTCCATCCAGCACCGGGCTCACCGTGCCTTCCGCCGCTAGGTATTCTTCCACGGCGTCGTGCAAGGTATAACTTTTTATGGATACATTTTCAGCGTTCGGCATGCGGCACAACACGTGGATGGGTTCACGGGTCCGGTTGCACGAAGCCATGCGGTAAGTGCTGTCCAGTTCCATCGGTTTTCCCTGTATGGTCACTTCCACCACCCGTTCGCCCATTTCCTTCGAGCTATCGAACCTCAACGTCATGCCCGAAAAGCGCACCAGCCAGCCGCCGAACCGCTTGGCCGGGTTTTTGGCAAATACATTGTTGATTTCCTTTTCCAGCCAATCCTTTATTTGCTGCCCGGTTACCTCGCCTACCTTCATGTGCTCGTCTACGGGCAGCATGCGCCACAGGTCTTCTTTGGTAATGGCCATACGCCCGGTTTCGTCGGGCAGGATGGGCACACCGAACCGAAACCCGTTTGACGTTGCGAAATCCGCGCCCGATTTCCAAAGCAGCGCATCGGTAATCAGGTTGTCCATGGGGTTTTCTACCACCAGGTAGCGGTACATCGGCGTTGTCGTGTAGCCCAGTATCCGTTGCATTTCCTCTTTGTGAGGCAACAGTGCCTGGTCGACCAGCGCTTGCATTTCCAGGTCGGCCGGATACGCTCCCGGATCCACTTCCAGCAGTTCATAGTCGTAGCCAACCACCTCGCCGTTGTTGATTTTCAGGTCTAGCCTGCCCACGAAAGAACCAAAGGCACCCGGCTCCACCACCTTGCTGTATTTCCCCTCAATGGGTTCGCGGATACGCTCATGCGTATCGTTGCCTAAGATGAAATCGACACCCTCCACGGCCGGGTTATCGGCCAACAGCACCTGTTTGGAAATGCCGATGTGGGCAACAAGAAGGAGTACATCAACCCCCTGGTGGTCTTTCAACTCCCTAACCAAGGCACGGAGGTTCTGTTCCACCTCCTCGAATTTCAGGCCTTCGCTGAAACCCGGGTTCTGGCGAATGGGCACCTCCGGGTCGTTGTACGCAATGAATCCCAGCTTCACACCTTTCTTCTCCACCACCCAATACGGCGGAAAAATCGGCGAATCGTCGGCTTCGTGGTACATATTCGATACAATGACGTTGGCGTTGTACGCCTCCATCACCTCCAGCATGGCCTGCTTGCCGTAAATCACCTCCCAATTGCCGGGGATAGCGGGCCGTGGAGCCAGCCATTCCCCATCTGGATGGTGATGGTAATGGGGATTAACGTAAGGAACAGTACCGCGGCCGACCAGCGGGTGAATACGCCGAGCATAAAGGCCACCCCGAAAATGAGCAACACATAGCCCGATATAATCCCCAGTGTGTAAGGTGCGCCGAATACCTGTGCAAAGCCGCCGAACGTTGCTTGCTGTATGCGCTGCGCCACCCCTCCAGCGTTCAGTAGATGTGAAACTCCCGCTGTGATGAATATCGCACTGACTGCTATACGCAGTATGAAAACGGACAATCCGTTGATGTTATTTTCTTTTTCCATATACATTGGTTTTGACAATTGATGAATGAACCCGACCTCGGATTGCTGTACGCGGTGGGCCGTCAAGTCAAAAATTGCTGGTAACGGATATGGGAGGGGATTTTTTCCTTAAATAATACGTAATGGTCCGGAATAGGCAGCCTGAGCCGGGAGGCAATCAACGTAGTCGGTGAATAACGGTAATCAGCCAAAATCTGTGGCAACAAACGCAGGTTATTATGCTTCCGGGCGTCCACGGTTACCGAACAGAGCGAAGCACAGTTGATTTTAGCCGAACGGCTGCCTGCGTTTTGTTCGCTCTCCGGGTAGTATTGCTGCTTCCAGTCTTTTTTAACCGAACAGGGAACCGCTAATGCCATCGCCAGCAAAACGATGACTACCCGACGATATGTTGTAAACTGTTGAAACATCCAGTACGTTCTCAAACCCTGCAAAGGTAAGCAGGGCAATCCGGGCGGTTTGTAACATCAGTTACACAACGGTCAGGGCCAAATATTATTCGTAATTTAGAGGTTTAATTCATTCGTTATGCTTGATATCGTTATAGCGGCCCGGACGGCCGAAATCTCCGAAGGTTTCGCGGTAAAGCGCATCCTCCCCTACCAGCTTCGCCGGATGGTGGGGCCGTTTATCTTCATGGACCATGGCGGCCCCGTGAATATCCCCGCAGCGAGCGCGACCAGTCTGGATGTGTTGCCACACCCCCATATCGGCCTCTCCACCGTGAGCTACCTGATCAGCGGCAAGGTTACCCACCGCGACAGCCTTGGCGTGGAGCAGGTGATTACGCCGGGCGAAGTGAATTGGATGACCGCCGGCAAGGGCATCACGCACAGCGAACGTTTCGAAGATCCGGCCATGCTGGCGGGGGGCGAACTGGAATTGTTACAAACCTGGGTAGCTTTGCCCGAAAATGACGAAGAAAGCAACCCGTCGTTTGACAACTACAAGCCCGAGGATTTGCCCGTCTTTACGGATACCGGTAGAGGGTCACATTGCCGGGGTACTTAAAACAACTCAACCGGATCCATCGCCAGAAACGTCTCCCACGGAATGCCTGATGAACCTATCAACAGCACCTTATCCGGTTCCGTTGCTTTGCGGAATGCCGGCATGCCAACGCCGGTCTGCGTTTTTCCACTCTTCACTTCCAGTCCCACCACCCTACCCCGGCGCTCCAATACAAAATCAACTTCATGCCCCCCTTCCCGCCAATAGTGGATGTTATATCCCCCGGCGTAGGCGCTATTGATCAAATGCGCACCGACGGCAGATTCCACCATATGCCCCCACTCATCTGGCTTTTGGCGGATTTCAGAAAACCGCTCCTCCCGCTGCGCGCTGATCAACGCTGTGTTATGTACTTGGAATTTCGGACTGGATGAGCGTTTACGGATTAATTTTACGTCGTACTTTTCCAAACCGCCGAGTAAACCTGCTGTGTTCAGCAAATCCAAGTAATGCGCCAATGTCGTTGTATTACCGGCATCCACGAGTTGACCCAGCATTTTGGAATAGGCCATTATTTTTCCCGAATAAACGCAACCCAGCTCAAACAACCGCCGCATCAATGCTGGTTTGTCTACGCGCGTCAACATTAAGATGTCGCGGGAAATACTCGTCTCAATCAGTGAATCGTACACATACCTTTTCCAACGGTCTTCGTCGTCTATAAGCACGGCAGCCCCCGGATAACCGCCAAACCAGACATAGGTCGCCACGTCCCAGCCAAATGCGTCTCGCATCTCACTAAGAGACCAATGGCCCAAATAAGACGTCTCAAACCTACCAGCCAATGACTCTGTAAGCCCTTGTTGCAACAAAAGCCGAGAAGAACCGAGTAGGATTACCTTCATATTGCGTCCTTCACGTGTATCGGTATCCCATAACAATTTAACCGTTTCGCTCCAATTCGAAATTTTCTGTATTTCGTCGATTACGAGCAAAAACTCGGAAGCTTGTTGTTGCTTCATCATGAGCCTCGAAACTTCCCATTGTTGCTCCAACCAAACCGCCCCTGCTGCTGGCACGGCGTCAGCCGTAACGAAATGGAATGGGTATTGATATCCGGTCGTCAATTGTGTAACCAGCGTAGTTTTGCCCACTTGTCGGGGGCCCATCAACACCTGAATAAAGTTCCTTGGCTCGTTAGTTCGAGATTTAATAATTTGTAAATAAGGCCTTTCAAACATAAAATCTATTTTACTCAATACGCTGAGTAAAATTACTCAATATATTGAGTAATACAAAACACAATCCCAACTTTAGCTATTTGCTTTCATTATTCACTGTAGTCTGTTTCAGCGGTGTTCATGAGCTCCCTCTGGTCGGTTCAATGAATCAATCGCGATCAAATCATTTATCCCTTTCAATTTCGCCCGAAGGGCGATCCAATGTCGATGAACCCCTGGGTGTACCGAAATTGGGGTTTCCATCTTCATCGAATGTAAATTTCTGGAGAAACACATGGCGGTTGTCCCACCCGCCATCCAATTGCAGTTTCGAATGGTAATATATCCAATATTCCGTATCGTCGGGCGACGTCGTCATGCTGGCATGGCCCACACCATACACCGTATCCGTACCTTGGAACACCGGGTGCTCAGCTTTGATCCACGCGTTGGGGTCCAGCGGGTCGCTGTCCGGCGATTTCAATCGGAGCTGCCCCATTTTATAATGTTCGGTCCAGGAACCCCGCGTAGAGTACATGATAAACACGTCATCCCCATGCGTCAATATCTGCGGCCCTTCCTGCAGTGCAATATGGTCACCTTTTTCCCACGGCAGCTCGGGCTTGGAGAGCAACACCCGCTTGCCGAGCGTATACGGGTCCAACAGTTCCGCTATGTATAGATACTGATCCACGTCGTGGTGGTCGTGCAATGCCGTCCAGCCGGACCACACCGCGTAGTTCTTCCCCCCATGCTGCAGCAAGGTCATGTCTATGGCCCAGCAGTTATCCTTCTTCGTTTCGGGATCATCGCCTGTGTAAAACATTCCCTTGTCTACGTATGGGCCAAACGGGTTATCGGCTTCCAGCACACCAGCCCGCTGTGCGTAATAGGGCGCTCCCTTGTGTACCGAAGCGGCATAATAGATATACCATTTGCCATCGAGGAAGTGGATTTCGGGTGCCCAGATGTTATGGCTGTTCCACGCTTTTTCGGGTGGGGTCCATACCACCGCTGTTTTTTCAAATTTGGTCAAGAAACGAGACTCGGTAACCGTTATCCCTCCTCCACCATTGAAAACAGTATAGTAGCGCCCTTCGTGCTTCATCACAAACGGATCGGCACCTTTGCGCAGCGGATTGGAGAACGTCTTTTGTTGGGCTAGGATCGGGCCATTCGCCAGCAAGCAAACTAATAGTAGATAAATCGCTTTGTTCATTGAATAATGGGTATCTGGAGTTAACGTACAAACGACAAATATATAAAAGTTGGCTAATGTCTACGAACCTCTTAGCTACCTGTTCGAATCGAAGAGTACAACATTCGAAACATTAAATATAAAACACTAAAAATGTTATCAAATTAAAACTTCATGTATATTTGTTCATCATAGAACCGCGACATATCACAATTTAATACTTAACAAATATGAACCTCATGACCGAAAACCAAATCGAAATTTATCAAGGCAGTGACGGAAAAACGCTGGTAGAAGTTAAGTTTGAAGATGATACTATTTGGCTGACACAAGCTCAAATGGTTGCGCATATGTCGCCCAACGCTTTTTCGCGCTATTTCAAAAGCCAAACGCAGAAAACCTTCTCCAATTTCGTCAATGAGGTACGGATCGGGCACGCCTGCAAACTTCTCCAGCCCATCGAACTCACGGTGGCCCAAGTTTGCTACGAGTGTGGATTCAACAGCATGACCAATTTCATCAAGTTCTTTCGCAAGAGTACCCACAAAACCCCGTTGCAATACCATAAGGAGCAGTTTATCTATAGAGGGCTTCAGGTCAGCACATAACTAGCGTTCAGTTACCGGCGGCGCTGCCACCGTTGCAGCAGCCAGCTCACGACAAAGCTCACCAGCGCGCCGATGGCGGCCAACACCATCGTTTTCACCACATCCTGCATGCCGATAAAGCCCAGCATGCTCAGCAAGGTACCGCTACCGGTACCTATGCTAAGCTGTACATTATTCGTCTTCATGGTCCTCTCCTCCCTGCTTGGCCACACGTTCTAACGTTTCAAGCACACCGAGCGCCAGTGCTACGTACTTGGCCACGGCCACCACCTTGGGTGGCAGCTTCACCGGTGAGGCGATCACCAATTGGCTGGCCACCGCCAGCGTTTCCTTTACCCGATCGTAAAACGTTGCCTTTCCCCCTTCGGAGCGGCCTACAGCTTCTATTGTTTCTTTCTTATTTCTCATTTTTGTTACTGTTTGCTATTTGAATGCTTTCGCGCTGTGGCCATCCTTCTATGCCCCATCACAACACTATCCGCCCTCAACCATTATCCCTGCCTCCCACCCCATATACCCCTCACGTTTGCGTGCTGCCGCAAAGACGGCCTAGCGTACGCAGTATGCAGACGCCGTGCGGCAACCGGAAACCTCCAACCCTCCCAATCCATACACCCCCCACGTTTGCGTGTTGCCGCAAAGACGGCCTAGCGTACGCAGTATGCAGACGCCGTGCGGCAACCGGAAACCTCCAACCAAACTTCTTCACCTTCTTCCAATACACCCATCACCTCCCGCTCCAGCCTTTCCAACGCCACGCGGCTATAGATCCCCTTGCCCTCACCCGTAAGTTTCGTTACCGGAGCAATGCACCCCTGCAGCTCCGTTGACGCATCGTTTGCCGGGTGCATAAGGATTCCCCTGCGGCCCCGCACACCTTCCACCACCAGGCAGTTGCCAAACCGCCGCGACCGGTACCGTGCCAGCCGGTAGCGCCCTTCGGGTATGCAGCTCACGTTGCGGCGGTTGTTGCGCCATGGCAGCTCAATGGTATGGCATATCGGCTTGCCGTAGAGAAAAAGCGTACCGTTGGTTCCCTGGGGTAGGTACCCACGCTCCAATACGAGCGTGAGGCACCCCTTTTGCTGATTCCTGTTTTCCATAGCCGCAGACCTAGCGTACCCGCATGGATACAGGATCGCTCCATTCCGTACGACCATAGCCATTCACCGCACGTACCTGCACGTGGTAGCGAACCCCCTCCTCCAGCCCGGCAATGAGGTTATCGCGCGAGGACGTGGTTAGGATGGGCTCACCCCACAGCGGTTCGTTCGTCGCCTCATCCAGTGTACCGTACCGGTATTCGTAGAAGAGCGCGCCCGGCACCTTGGGCAACGTGAACGTCAGCTGGCCCGACAGGCGCCCGTCATTTAGGCGTACGGCATAAGGCTGCTCGGGCACCCGCCCACGGCGCGGGTAGGCCGTGGCCTGGAAACCCGAGCTCAGGATGACGGCCAGGTTACCATTGGCCGTGGTGCTCACGTAAAAGGCCAGCTGCTTAAGCAGTTCTGCCAGGGCCTCGCGCGACTGGTTTTTCAATTCCGTCTCCTCCGGGCCACTGCGCTTGCGCGCGACAGCCAATTTGGCCGAAAAGTCATCCTTTGCCGCTCCCACGGCGGTCAGGTCAGGCGTGGGCGTAGCAAAATTCGCGTTGCTGTCCATCGCCGCGATCACGGTTTCCGCCTGAACCAGCAATTCATCGTCGGCCACCTGTCTGAAGCCCCCCCGAGCTTGGTGTTTAATGTTCATGTTTTTGAATGATAAAATGTGAAAAGCCTACCGGGACCCTCCCGGGGCTATACAAACAAATTACCATGGCGGGGTAGGCGAAGGCAAATTTTGGCGCAAAGTGGCGCAAATTGGCGCAATAATGCGCCAGCGCTGCGCCACACCGTGCTGCGCACCAGAGAAATACCGCATCAGAAATACACGTACCCGTAGCGGAAACACACACACCGGTAGCGGAAGCGCACGGCCCAGCACGGGGGTAGCACGCTCCCGCCGGACAGCCGGGGGGCAAGGTAACGGGCGGTGGCCCACCACCCCGAGTGCGCCCTCTTCCCATAGCGGCACCACACGGCGGGCCCCGGGTCCATCACGCACCCGTACCTCGGCACCACGTACCGGCACCGGTCCATCGTGCACCCCTGCCGTGGCACCGCACACCCACAGCGGTACCGTACGCCCCCGGGCGGGCATACCCTCTCCCCGCAGCTCGGCATATCAAACCGGAACCCGTTTGCGACGGACCCGCACCGGTATGCCCCATACAGCCACCCGTGCAGCACGCCGCGCCACGGGCGCACCGTAGCGAGGTACCCCGGCATGGCGCACCCGCCTCTCACTGAGCATTTCCGGTTGCTCAGCGTGCGTTTCCGCTACGGGAACGACAACACCGGCAAGCCCCCCAAACCGGAGGTTCACAGCCTACCGCGGCGCTTCCCTTCGGCAATGGCCTCTTCCAGGTCTTCCGCATAGTAGAAGTCGTGGCCCAGGCCACGGGGTTTGAGCAAGCCGCTCGCCTTGTGGCGATCGTAGGTACGCACACTGATGTTGAGTAGCGCTATCACTTCCTGCTTGTATATTTTCCGGGCGGTCATTACGGGGTGCGTAGCCAGCGGCTCCGTATTGGCAACCACTTCCGCCACCCGGTCCAGTAGCAGGGGCAACAGGTTGTCTTTCCGCTGGCACCCTTCAACGAGTACCTGCAGGTTAACGCCCAGTTGGGTGAGTAGCCCGCTTATTTTCTGAAGTTCGGATACGATGATCGGTATGTTCATGTTTTCCATGGCTCAATAGATTAGCCATCGCCATGAGGAAAGCACGGCAAGGAATAAACGGCATGCCTATCCATCCGATGCAAACGTACAGCCCGTTGCAATTGGTTTGTGGCATCCTTACCCATCGATGGGATGGGAGGTGAATAATGATTAATGCAGGCGAAAGTACAAACTATTGCTCAAAACATATGTGGATGGTAAAGCGCCCGTCGGCCTGTGCGGTTTGCACCTCGCTTTTACCAGGATAGCGAAGGTTCAATTGTTTGCGGATGTTGGCGATGGCGATACCCAGCCCTTCGGGTACCCCGCCCAATGGGGCCTTCACGTAATTGCACGCCGTTATTTCCGTTCGCTTCCCTACACTTCGTATCGTTAGCTGCGCCGGCCGGTCCGGATCGGTCAAAACACCGTGCTTGGCCATGTTTTCCAGCAGCAAGATCAACAACATCGGGATGATGGTCAGCTGGTCCGCCGCTTCCGGCACCTGTATTTCCAATGCCAGCTCGGCATCAAACCGCAGCTCATACAGCTCCTTCGACAAGGCTAGCTGTTCGAGTTCGTCTACCAGGGGTATCTCGGGCCACTTGCATTTCCTCACATAGTAGTTGGCGAGCTTGCCAATCAACGTCATTGCCCGCCTGGCCTTCTCGGGTTCCTTTTTTATCAACCCACGGGCCACGCTCAGCGAGTTGAAGAGCAGGTGCGGTGGCAGGTCCTGCTGCACCCAGCTCTGCTGTAGGGTATTCCATTTCTTCTCTAAGCGGCGAAGTTTCACCTCGGTGGTGCGCCGGGCAACGTACTGGCCCGTTCCCCACTTTTTTGCAAACGTGGCAAAGCCGGCCGCAATGCCCGCCACCAGCAAGGAAGTTACCTCCATGAAGTTTTCGATGCCTGGCTGCTGCCGCACTTCATCATTGAAACCGAAAGACAGCGAGCCCAGCCACCAACTTATCCCTACGAGCAACACCAGCAACGAGACCAGCAAACCGACTGCCCACCGGAACATTGCCGCATTCAGCAGCACCTGCTTGTTCACCAGTTTAGGTCCCAGCTTAAAGAAGATATAACAAAAAGCCAGCGCCATCAGTACAAACAGGATAAGCCAATCGCCCCATCCGCTAAACACGGGTGCCGCCGTTACGGTTACATACCTCCAAGATAGGCCAGCGGATAGGAGTACCAGCCACCCATAGCCTGCCCACGGCTGCCGTTTGTTGCTGGGGTCATTCACTTTCCCTATCTATGGTAGTATCCTTTCCCAGCCAGTCTTTCTTATCGCGCCCTCCCCAAACCGCACGCATGTAGTGCTCAAACGCTTCTTTACCAAGCTGCGTCACCTTCAATGCCTTTTCACCCACATATACCACAGGCTTGTTGATATGGGTTATCGCGCTGTAGGCAACCAAGTGCTTTGCGCTCAAGCGCATAAACCTCTTCGTCCGTACCAGCTTCGCCGCCAGGCTGGTTAGCGATATATCGGTTATCCATTCCGTTTCGGCCGTAAAGATAGAGACGTAGCCTTGGCTTGCTTCCGCATACAAGATCGCATCAACCGGTATCGGGCGTATATCATTGTGCGGGGTGCTATAAATCATCAGATTGCCGCCTATAATCTCCATCGGCCGGCCGGGATGCCGCTTATGGAATTTCGCCACCAGGGGCATCAGGTCGTCTATAAGGACCGGTTTGTAAACGCAACCTTCGGGATAAGCACGAAAGGCATCTTCCGAATACTCGGGGTGCCCAGTCATGAACACCACAAAGCTGTCAGCAAAGAGGGAGGTTACGTGGAGTCCACTCAGCCCATTCAGGTGGATATCGCAGAGCACGAAATCCGGCGGCCCCAGCTCGCCGGCCGCCTGCAGCGCTGCGGGCAAACCGCCAAACATGCCCACTACCTCAAAAAGGCCGGATGATGTGAGCTCCTCCACCACATCGGCCAGCACGGGCGGTTCATCGTCTATTACAAACGCTTCAATCTTAGCAGAAGGTGTCATCTCAACACGAATTTAGGTCCGCCGAAACGGATCGGTTAGAAAAAGTATCCTTCAAAACTAACAATCTATCGGACCAAAACCAACATGTATCGGATAATAAATCGGTTCAGCACCCGGATTACACACTTTTGGAAAAGTTATTCACCCAATAAAACACATTATGAAACCATTCACCCGTACCCTCACAATTGCCAGCGCACTGGCCGTTTTCGTCGCTGGCCAACTCCTTTATGCACCTGCCGACGGGCCTTCCCGGCAAGCGTTTTTCCGCGTGGCTCCGGAAAATCCAGCCGATCTAAAAGGCATGGACTGCGTGTCTAAAAAGCTGATTCTGCCAAAGAAGCCGAAAGAGCCGGAAAAACCGGTCCAATCGCTTCAAAACGCTTTGGCACGTTACGGCGAATAACGATGGCGGGTACCGAGCGACCGATGGCTATCGTGCTGATGGGGGCCTACCTCACGCAGCTCCTGTTGTTCAGCACCTATTCGTGCTGGCACAACCAGCGGGAGTATGCGCACGCCTCCTGGCCGCCCGTGCCGCAGCCATTGCGCCGTTTTGCCGAAAGCGACATCATCCGCACCATGGGCCATACCTGCGGCTATGCTGGCGGGTATGGCTTTTACGCGCCGCGCGTGGGCAGCCATTTCCTCACGGAGTTCCGGCTGCGCACCGCGGATGGTGCGCACACAGTGCACCATTACCCCTTGCTCACCACCTTAGAAGGGCGTATCCGCTACCGGGCCTTTACCGATCTTTTCAGCAACCTGCTCCCCACAAACCAGCCCACGTCCGCCAGCGTAGCGCTACACCGGCGCATTTCCCGCGCCGTGGCCCGCTCACTCTGCGAACGCATAGCCGAGCGCGCGGCGGTAGCACACGTAGCATGCCACATCGGCGTTTGGTACCCTGCACCATTGCGGGGCAGTGGGGCCGAGCAGCCCCCCTACTACCTCCAACTTTTCAAAACCCACTCCCGGCCATGAACCGATTTCTATTTGAAACGCCTTTGCACCCCAGCGCCATCCGGTTGCTGCACCGGGGCACCGGCACCCTGCTCGCGGTGCAGTTCCTCCTGCTCCTGCCCGATATGGCCCTGCTTTACGGTGCCGATGGCATAATCGATCCGGAATTACTGCCCGCGCGGTCGCTCCTGCTCTCTACGTCCGTTCCGCTCTCGGTGATCGCCAGCGGCTATATCCTTTTAAGTGTGCTACTCGCGTTGGGTAGGCTGCCCTGGGCCGGTGTGCTGGTGCTGCTGGTACTCCATGGTGCGTGGCACACCCGCGGATCGGCCTTCAGCTATGGCGTGGATTACGTCAGTGCCTCTGCCCTATTCTACTGCCTATGTACGCCCCGTGCCCGCCCCGCGTGGCATACGCCCGCCCTACGCCTGCTGCAGCTGCATATGTGCATCATCTATTTTTTCGGCGGCCTGGCCAAGTCATTGGGCGCCACCTGGTGGAACGGCGAAGCCCTTTGGAAAGCCCTGGGCCAGCCCTACCATTTGGAGCAGGCACCGGCGGTGGTAGCATCGCTGGCCTCCTATCCGTGGCTATGGGCTGTTGGCGGCGGTGCCGTTGTGATGCTGGAGCTCTGCTACCCCCTGTTCATTTGGTTCGGCCGCACACGGCCCTACTGGCTTTGGGCCATCGTGGGCATGCACGTGGGCATTGCCCTATTCATCGGGTTATTCCAGTTTGCCGCCATCATGATCCTGCTCAACCTGGTTGCCTTCCATTTCCCATATCGCGCCGATACGGAACAGCCCGTTCATCCATCCCATAAACACCCCTCGCCACCGTGGTGGGCCTTCAGGAAGCGATTGCCTACCCCGGCACGCGATACAACGAAAGGAGGTACCGATTATTGAAAACACCCTTTATCCCCCATTTCAAACACGCCACCATCCCGCTCACGCAGGTAAGCAGCCAACCCTTCGAGCCGTTATACCCCATGCCGTTCGTTACGGCCGATTGCACCGAATATTGGGTGGGTGGGTCTTGCCAGTTCATTTACCGCTGGCACGATGGGTTCGATGTATTTGTAGCCACGCTGGAAGCCCGGATCGTCGATACAGACGGTAAGGTGGCAGTGGGTTTACCCGTGGAGAGTTTACTGAACGACCTGCACCTGGTGTATCAATTGGCGGGCGAATCCCGGTTACCGGGATTGACACTGCCTGAGCAACACCACACCCAAGTGTATGCCGTCCCCGCCGAAGGCACGTTGCGCTTGCAGGCAGCCCCCACCAACCATCGGTATGCCCTATGCGCCGCAGTGCCCAAGGGCAAGTGGGTTTCACGTAATCCCGGCAATACCGCCAACCCCTTGGCCAAGCTGATCGGAAGTCTCCAAAAGCAACAGACAGAGCATCAACTGCTAGCCCCTACCCCCATCTCGAACAACGTACGGCGATGGATATACATACTGCTAACCATCCCCAAGCACGTTGGGATGAGCATGGATAATGCACTAAACCAACCCGTAGCAAATTTGGTCGATATACATCTAACGGAGTTTACGCAGCAGAAACGGGCGGATGACGACCGTGCACTGGTCGACAATGCACGGTCGCTCGTCGTGGAATTACTCACGCGTTTAAACGACGGCAACCTGCCCACCGTAGCGCTTATTGCCCAGGGATTGCGTAAGACGCCGCAACAACTCCGATCTTTGCACTATCGTCTCCATCGGCAGAAATTTCAGCATTATATTGTCCAAGCCCGTATTGAAGAAGCCAAAAACCGACTTCGCCAGCGTATATCCATCGCGGCAATCGCCTTCGGGCTGGGCTGGACGGATGAATCACACTTCGTTAATCAATTCAAAAAGCACACCGGGCAAACGCCGACTGAATTTGTCAAAAACGCTTAACTTAGATGTATCATCAGACCAAATCACCCCCCTTCTTCCTCACGCTGCCAGTTAATCCGGCCGGAGAAATGCATCAATAAGGCTACCGTGATAAACAGTCCGATACTACCAAACAGCAGTGCCATGTCTTGCAGCTGGATAATCACAAAGATGAAGACATAAAATAGCGTCAGGATACCTGAAAAAACCATTGCCGTCCTGCGTTGCCGAAGCAGCCGTTCAATGAACGTAGCGACCAACACAATCGTAGCCACTGAAGCAATGAGGTAAGCCACATTGAAGCCCACGTGTTCCGCAAATGACAATAGTAAACAGTAATAGACAATCATGGCCGCGCCAATAAGCAAATATTGGATAATGTGCACCCGTTTCTTGGCGATGATTTCCGTAAAAAAAAGCGACACGAAGGTGAGCAAGATGATGAGAATAGCATATTTAGCTGTGCGTTCCGCTTTCTGGTAATGGTCTACCGGCTGGAGAAACAATACACCGAAGGCACCGGCCTCCAGTTGGTTGCCACCCTCGATGGCCACGGGCAGTTGGTCACGGTACATCGTATTGGTCATATCGCTCTCCTCTTCCCATGCCTGATTAATGGTGGTGGCCGTAGCGGCAGTCCATTGTTGTGGCAACTGCCGCGAAAAGTACGGCACCGACCACTTTGCTGTAAATCCCTCCGGTGTCACCTCGCGGTTTTCAGGTAGGAACTGCCCGCCAAAGCTGGGTAAAGGCCAGTTGCCCGCTATCGATATCGAGGTGCTTTTTGCCAGCTGCATGAAGCGCAGGTATTCGCTCCCTCGTAAATCCAGCGTGAAGCTGAAGGGCAACTTCTCCCAAAGCTCGCCGGTAAGCTTCGGGGCGACCATCAGGTTCTGGCCAAAGCCACCGATGTTTGCAAAGTCCGTTTGGGGTTCATACCGTTCGCCTGCCACGTGTATTACCGGACTGTCCTTCAGTCCCTTCAGGTCTCCCACTCCAACGGCTATCCGCGCTTTCTCCCATTGTACCTGCCCGCCATCCAATTCCGCCTTGGCCAAGTCAACTGGGCCGAAATGACCGTCCACCTTTACTTGGGCTTGGTATACCGCCGCATCGAATATGCCGCGATGCAATAATTCCGTATCGGTGGTGGCGTCTACCTTCAACTCATCAGGCAGCAAATAGAGGTATTGGGTACGTTCCTCCAATTGCTCCACCCCTGTTGCCACCACTACTTTCACCATGGTTGTATAGGGCAGTACTAACATCGGGCCTCCCAGCACTTGAGGTCCGGACCATTTACGGCCTATTTCTGCTACAACGCTTTGCTGGCGGCTTTGCCGCTCGCGGATGAGGGAGCCAATCCAAGAGGATGGGATGAGTAGTAAAAGCACAAGGACACCGATAAACAGGAGCTTTGCCGAAACGGATTGGCTGAGCCAGTGACCCAGTCCGTACGATTGTATTGGAGGATTTTCCATATTGATTTATTATTAAAAGAACTTTGAATAACAAAGTAAATTAAATAAATCCATATCCACAAGTTTCACGAATTAAATTACCTAAAAACGTGCTTCACCTTATCAATAGTGCCTGATTACAATGGGTTCCGGACGTACTTACAATAGAAAGGATATCCCGTCTCCTTACATTTGTTCCTTTGACAAAGGCGAAATACGCAAATAATCCTTAACTGAATGAAGACATTCACCACTACGTTATACCATTGGTTCGCCCGCCGGAGCCTACGACTTTCGGAAGCCGCTAAAACGAAGGCTTTCTGGTCTGATGCCATCATCTTCATCTGCGGGCTGCTGTTCCTATACTCCGCATTAGACAAACTTTCCGAGTACGAACAATTCCGCATACAAGTTGGCAAATCGCCTATTCTGGCAGGATACGAAGGTTTCATTGCGTGGTTTATCCCTAGCATTGAAATCCTGATCGTTGTGCTTATGATTCCTATGTGGACCCGGCAAATCGGCCTTTACACGTTTTTCACGTTGATGCTGCTCTTCACAGGGTATATCATCCTCCTATTATATGATGGCTCGATTATTCCCTGTGGGTGCAATGCGCTCACTGAAAAGATTTCGCTCCCAGCCCATATCTGGATGAATTTGCTTTTTTGCGCTCTTGCGGCTTTAGGGATATTCATCTCACCCAAGTCAAACTTCCATCTCGATCAAACACATCCCTTTTATCGGGAATTTATTGTTCCGCTGAAATCATCTATACGATCCGTCGTTCCATGCTTTAAAAGAAAGGAGGCAAAGGGCAACGAATGATGAAATACCACGGCGGGCTACGCGCCACGCCTACATTGCCGATGAGGGCAACGGCACAACAAGGGATGGCTTTACACCTTGGGGAAAAATGAGGCTATGAATGGCAATTTTAAAATTACAATATCATGAAAAGTTTAGTTTTAGTTTTGAGCCTTTTTGTTTTGGCTGGGGGAATGGTTTACGGAGAAAAAATTACGTCTACTAAATTAGTGTACGACGCAAACCATTACAGCCCTGACGAAGAGGAGGAATGTATCCCTTGTGATGAAAATACAGGAGAAACGGGGTGCCTTCCAGCGAGTGATCAGAATGCAAGTACTATCCCTTGTGAATGTGAAGCTGATGGTCAACCTGTGGATGCGACGACCGGCCCACTCGAAGCGCTAAGCTGCGAACAATTATTCAGACCCAAAAATGCAGTAAATTAATCTGTAATATGCGAATTTCGCAACCAAGCATTTTGCGTGCGTCATTAACTATATAGACACACGCAAAATGCTTTTCATATTTCCCTCTTTTAGCGTAATTTTAGAGTATCCAGACCCTCTTCCAATTTCGACAAAACATCTTGGTTATCCATCAAGATGGCGTACTGAATCGCTTTTTCAGTTGTTTCCAACGCAAGTTGGATTGCTCGCGGGTCACCCCGGTCAATAGCAATCCTTTTCACATACATAGATTTTAAGTGCCACGCCTTAAGTTTCTGACTCTCCGACTTGGAATGTTGAATGTTTCTATCCAGCACGCGGCAAAGTAACTCAAATGAGATATTTCGTTTTTTCATGCTAATATCTACTAACATGTAATTTGCCAGCTTAGACCAACTGAAGTTATCCAGGTTATCAAGCGCCCATTTTATGTGGTTATTGGCACTTGGGGCATCTGTAAATGCGAGGATACGGTATATTCCCAAAGTTGACCTCTTTCTATAGTCGGGATAAACACGAGTGTACTTATTAAATTGGTCCACTGTCATATTGCGGTCTCCTGATTCGTAAGCCTCCCAAAGTATACTCCATAATTTATCGTGTTTCTCCTTTTTGATTGCGTAAGTATTTCTATCGAATCTTCCCGAAAGTATATCCGGCACTAGCACGTTCAGTTCGGCCGGCATGTGTCCTCTCCAGATGATCTCGCCGCAACGGTCAACCACATATGTAGTTGGGACTCCTTTTACATTCCAAAGTTCCTGAGTAGCACCATCTACTTGGTCGATCCCTACAGGATAGTTTATTCCGTACGCCTGGATTAAATTATTGATATACGTTTCCAACCGCGATTTCTTTGGTTTCTCATAACCCGAATCAGTTTGAGTGGTTTTATTTTTGGACTCCGTGTTCAGATAAATATTGACCACTTCGATTTTGCCGCCATATGTATCCGATAGCTCAGTGAAAATGGGGATTGATGCAAGACAAGGCGGGCAGCCCTCTGACGAGAATGTTACAATGTAGTATTTCCCATGTTCCAATTGTCCAATTTGTTGCTTACTTACCCATCTCCCTACCTCAATCCGAGGTGCTTTGTCTCCGATTTCCAGAACCAAAGGCTGTTGTAAATCCTGATAGCCCGCTACGGCGATCAGCCACGTCATAATAATACTTTTCATATCATTAGTGTCCCATTAAAATCCAAAATAGTTCTTTGAAATATTTGAAATATAGTTAGTTACAGAGGTTTTTCAAGC
>NZ_JBHEUZ010000019.1:0-77817 GCF_041925275.1 Parapedobacter sp. 2B3
ACAAAGAACGATTTGGACCGAATGGGCCAACTTTATTTAATTTTTAACAACGTCCCATTTTTAATGGGACACTAGTGCTTAGTAGTGATAAACTAACATCAAGCTAATTGATCTTTTTGTAAGCCAATCCGAATCCAATGAAACGACAGCTATATGTTGCGATGCTTGGCATAATCTGCTGCTTGCCTAGCGCTTTTGCCCAGCAGGAATTTGGTGTAAAAGTGGGCGCCAATCTGAACCTCAACAAGACGTATGAAGCATACGACTCGTTCAGTCGCCGAACAACCACCGTCGGCCCGCGGACGGTTACCCGGTTTATGGGCGGGATTTACGGAAGCTTCAAAATAGCCAACAGATGGTACATGCAGCCTGAACTGCTGTATTCGCAGCAATACCACAGGATCGAAAACAGCGGGGAAGCCGATGGTGGATACTGGCGCTCGGTGCGGAGCGGCCAGGTGGATTACTTGAGTATACCGGTTTTCTTGCAATACGAGGCAATGGAGGGGCTGAAGATAGGGGCTGGCCCCCTGCTAGGATTCCCCATATATACCCCGGAGGCGATAGACGGCGGACCCAACATCCTGGAATATATGCGCGTGTTGGATATCGGCGCAACGGCAGCAATCGGATACCAAATACCTGGCGTGGGAATTGGGATTTTTGCTCGCTATAGTGAAGGGCTAAGCAATGTGGCCAAAAAGGAGAAGGGCCACGATAAAAACCGGTTCTTTTCTTTCGGGCTGAGCTACGCGGTAAGCAAGCTTTTTTAACCTGGATGCAACGGCACCGGCGCACTGCAAAGAACTATTTAACATATAAGACATGGCAAAGATTCTACGGTTGACAAAGCCGAAAAAGGATGAACCCGTTCGGGTGAATTTCGACAATGTGGCCTACTACTACGCGAAAGGCCAGACCACGGTAATCGTTTTCGTATCGCCGAACCATTATGAGCAGACCGTAACCGTGAAGGAAACGATAGAACAGGTGGATAGGCTGCTGGGGATTTGAGGACGCTATGCTTATCGTTACCTGTGCAGTCATCATCCATCACGGCAAAATACTGATCTGCCAACGCAGCAGTACCATGGACCTGCCGCTGAAATGGGAGTTTCCGGGCGGCAAGGTGGAACCGGGGGAAGATGAAAAAGAAACCGTTGTGCGTGAGATCAGCGAAGAGCTGCACTTGGACATTGAGGTGGTAAAACGGCTCGAACCCGTGGAACACGCCTACCCCAGCTTCCGGATCAGACTGGTGCCATTTATCGCATATGTGGTAGGCGGTGAGTTACGGCTCGAAGAGCACGCCGACGCCAAATGGGTAACGATAGAAGAGCTGGTGCGATACGACTGGGCGCCCGCGGATATACCGATTGTTGAACAGGTGAGAGCCGGGGATATATGGAATTAGGGTGAGATTTTGCCTCTCTTCCCTCCGGTTCTACCACTACACCCCAACGACGAACGTGTAAAATGTCTTAACGGTAACGGTTAAGGATTTGGTGGTACCTCTCCTTGGTTTTACATGTAGCTTATAGTCAAACTTTTTCTTCATGATATACGGTTTCAGATCCACCGCCCCGTCTGTTATAGGAAGAGACAGCGACGTTTCGTACACATCCGGATTGTTGGCAATCTCCGCGATAACCTTTTCTTCAACACCTTCAGCTCCGACAGCCACCCGGATAGTTTCTAAGTTCTGCAGGTTGTTGTCTTCGTCTGTACCTGCCAGTTCGATGGTAATGCCGGTGAGATTAATCGCCCTGATATTATTGGCACTGACCAAAGGAGCATTCTGCTGGATGATCGCGTCCAGATCCATCGCTACCTCTTGGGTCACTTCAATGCCCTCGCCAGCAATCGGTACCGCTGGCATGGTGAAGGCAATAGCCTCTGCTTCATAGTCGAAATCCGCTTGCAGATTTTCTTTGATTTTGCTGCAGGAAGTTAAAAAGCCTACGGCGAAAATCAAACTGAATACTAAAACTGGGTGAATCGTTTTCATGTACGAAGGATTTTAAATTTTGTGATTTATCAGAACGCTTGTTGTGTTTTAACCAAAACGGATGCCAAAAAGACACTGAGCCTACAGATTATCTACAAATGCCCTTTGGAGCAAACATAACATTGAGGTAACATCGGCCTGCTATTTTTGCACAAAAATAGACGACGCCCTCATGTATAGAAAAACAATCCTTTCAACCTTTTGCATAGCCGCTTTTTCCACCGTTTGTTTTGGACAGTTTAGGATAACCCCTTACCTGCTTCCCGCTGACAGCGCGGGCGGGATACGTCTCACCTGGTTTACCGATGCGGAGGTACCGGGCAAACTGGCCGTGTGGGAACTGCATGCGGCAGATACCCAGTATTACGAACCGGCACCGGCCCTTGTTGCGGCACTGGACTACTCGGCGCTGGAAGAATCCGAACGGGACAGCTTCCCGGACATGTTTCGCAATGCCAATTGGAAGCATGCTGCTGTGTTGGAAGGGCTGAAGCCAGGGACGTCCTACGCTTACCGCGTTTTCCAGGGTACGGAGCGCTATACGAACGAGTTTACCGTTGCACCGGCTAAAGGCCAACGGGAGCGTATCCGGTTTGTGGCATTTGCCGATAGTGAGACCGACCCGGAAGGCCGGCATACCCTGCGTCCGTGGGCAGTAGGAAAGCAGGCGCCGGAGAGTTCCGGCAGGCCACAGGGCGTGGAGAACTACCTGATCACCGAAACGGTGGGTTTCAAGGCGAACTTGAGGCAGATCAAGATGGAAAAGCCGGACTTTATCGTGCTGCCCGGAGACATTGTACAGGGAGGGGGCTACCAGCGTGCCTGGGATGAGTTTTTCTTCCACACAGCGGGCAAATTCGATGATGTGCTTGGCCAGACGCTGCTGCTGCCGGCAATCGGCAACTGGGAAAATTTCGGCGCCCGCAACGGCGGCTATGACCCGCAGGCGGTATTTCAATCCCGGGCCAAGTACAAGGCGTACTTTTCGCTGCCCGGTAATGGAAACACGGCCTATCAAGACACCTATTACCGGGTGGACTATGGGCCGGTAACCGTTATCACGCTGGATTCATCCAACGGACTGCCGGACAGCACAGACAACGATACCAACATCAACATCAGCGCATCGACGTATCCGGGCGATGACCTGCCCGACATTGGCCGCGGATCCGAGCAATGGACATGGGCAGAGGCCCAGCTAAGGGACGCCCATGAGGCTGGGCAGGTGATCTTCGTGCAGTTCCACCACATCCCGTACTCCAGTGGCGGGCACATTTTGCCACTGACCGCGGAAAAGAGCTCGGGGCAGGCGGGTGTGCCGATGCGTGCTTACACCCCGATGTTTAAAAAATACGGCGTGGTGGCGGTTATCTGCGGACACAACGAGTCGCTCGAACATTCGCTGGTAGATGGTATCCATTTTTGGGATGTGGGTATTGCCGGCGATGGGCTCGGGTACTCGCTTGACGACGTGGACCCGCGCCGTTTCAATGCATACCGGCAGTGGGTGGCGCACGTGGATGCGCCCGAAAACTGGCGCGGACGCCAGCTTCTTTCGGGAGGGAAACATTACGGGCATCTGGTGGTCGATGTTATTCCGAAAGGAGCGCAGGGTTATGAGGTGACCATGGCGCCGCAGTACATTTTTCCGGTCACGGATGAGTCCGGGCAGGTGATTGCTACGGAAACGCGGGTTTATGACCATGTAGTAACCCACATCGTTTCCGGTACTTCCGCTGCGCCCGTAACTTTTTAGATATTCTCCTAAAACAAACATAGGCTTAATATACCCATCATATTACCTCCTTACGTTTGCCGGCGAAATAAAAAACGAACTAATTTTTTAACAACAATGAGAGTAGGTGTACCAATATGTTTATTGGCAGGGACGATATTGTCGTTTCCATTTCTTGGGGAGGCCGCTACGGCTTTCGCAGCAAGAAACAAAGAGCAGACCGCAAGCAGCAAACAACAGACAACGCTATCGGGGCGGGTGGTAGACGGCGATGGCCGGCCGGTCCTGAATGCAACGGTTGCCATCCAGGGCACAGGCAGGGCCGTCTCTACCGACGAAAATGGACGGTTCGTCTTGGAATCGGATCGGACGGATGCCACGCTGGTGGTTTCTTATGTGGGCTTTGAGACCAAAACCTATCAAGTGAGCGGGAGCACGCGCGACATCGTCATCCAGCTGGATAGCAAGAACGATCTGGAAGAGGTCGTGGTGGTGGGATATGGCACCCAGAAAAAAATCAACCTAACCGGAGCGGTGTCGCAGATCAGTTCGGAGGACCTCGAAAACAGGCCGCAGCCCAACCTGACGCGTATGCTCCAGGGCACGCTGCCCAACCTCAACCTGCGGATGGCAGACGGCGGGCCCACGCGTGGTGCCGCTTTTAACGTGAGGGGGATCACCTCTATCGGGGCGGGCGGTAACGCGCTGGTGCTCATCGATGGCGTGGAAGGCGACCCGAATCTGGTAAACCCGAATGACGTGGAGAGCGTGACCGTATTGAAGGATGCTTCTTCTGCCGCCATTTACGGTTCCAGGGCGGCATTTGGCGTGGTGCTGATCACGACCAAAAGCCCGGCGAAAGGAAAGTCTGCACTAGACGTAAGGGTGAGCCAAACGGTCAACGAGCGTACGGTGGTTCCTAATCTCGTGACCGATGGCTATACCTGGGCCAAAAATTTCGATGATGCGTTCTACGCGTGGTACGATTATAAGACACATCCCATCACTGTAAACGCCAATTTCCCGTTCTCGCTGGAATGGTTGGAGCGGCTGAAGAACCATGACCCTTCCCAAGGGGATGCCGTCTATAACGAATCGCTGGGTCGATACGAATACTTTGGCAGTACCGACTGGTTTGCCACCCTGCATAGGGATCGAATGCCTGCCACGGAAGCTTCCATCAGCGCATCTGGGGGAAATGAACGGGCAAGATATTTCGTATCGGGGCTTTACTACCACCAAGATGGTATATTCAGGCACTCTCCGGACGACTTTGATAAGTGGAACGTGCGGGCGAAGGGCGAGATAGACCTGAACGATTGGCTTTCGTTCGACAATAATATCGACATCAGCACTTTCCAGTACGGCTACCCGTTGCTGGCAAACGGTGATGCGGGTATCTGGAGATACTGGGCCGTATCCGGCTTTCCGATCGCCACGATGTATAATCCCGATGGTACATTTACCCGGCAGGCGGTCGAATCGGGTGCTTCGTTTGTGGATGGCAGCAGCCGCTCGAATCAGGACAGATTCTTTGTAAGGACCACTCCGAGCGTGACGGCCAAGCCGTTTGGTGATCTGGTGACCTTCAAGGCTAACTTTACCTACGCAAAGACGTTCAACAACGACAAGCGCCACAACAACTATCTGTATTTCAGTAACGCGCCCGGACAAACGGGCCGGTATGGCAATAGCCTGTACCGGACCTTGACCGATAATACGACCTATTGGGGGTCTAATATCACGGCCGATGTGAAAAAGACCTTTGACGACGCGCATGATCTGGGGGTGTTGGTGGGATACAATATCGAATCCAACCGCTGGGAAAATTTCGACGCGCAACGGGATGGCCTGTTGGTGCCTAGCAAGCCTGATTTCAACCTGATGGATGGACTGAACTACAATATAGCGGGTGGGGGCAACGAGTGGAAATACCTAGGGCTTTTCTATCGGTTGACATATGCCTTTAAAAACCGGTACTTGCTGGAGTTCAATGGCCGTTATGACGGGTCTTCGAAGTTTCCCGATAACCAGCGCTACGGGTTCTTTCCGTCGGCTTCTGCCGGCTGGAACATCTCGGAGGAGAATTTTATGGCAAGCAGCCGCACCTGGCTGGATAACCTGAAACTCAGGGCGTCTTACGGATCGCTCGGAAACGGAAATGTGGCCCCTTACCGGTATATGGAAGCGATGTCTGTATCCAAAACCAGCGTGATCCTGAATGGAGTGCAGACGCCTTATACATCCATTCCGGGGGTGATTCCCGACGGACTGACCTGGGAAAAGGCTACCACGCTGGACTTCGGTATGGATGCTACGCTTTTTTCGGGAAGGTTTAACCTGACGTTTGACTGGTACAGCCGTATCACCACGGATATGTTTACGGTGGGGCAACCGCTGCCTAACGTATTTGGAGCGGCGGTGCCTTTCGGCAATTATGCCGACCTGAAAACAAACGGCTGGGAACTCACGCTGGGCTGGAAAGATCAGTTTGACGCGGGCGGAACGCCGTTCCACTATAGCGTGTCCGGGTCGCTTTGGGACAACCAGTCTGAAATACTGAAGTTCAACAACCCGACCAAGTTGCTTTCCACGTATTACAAGGGCATGAAAGTGGGGGATATCTGGGGGTATGAAACACTTGGGTTCTTCGCTTCGGACGAAGAGGCGGCCAACTGGGCAGACCAAAGTTTTCTGCTGAACTCGAATACCAACGAATACCTGGCGGGCGACCTGAAGTTTGCCGACCGGAACAACGATGGTGTCATTAACCAGGGGAAGAACACCTTGGACGATCCGGGAGACCGCATGATTATCGGTAACAATGCGCCCCGGTACCAGTATGGGTTCAACCTATCTGCCAACTGGAAAGGTGTGGGGCTTTCGGCCTTTGTGCAAGGCATTGCCAAGCGCGACTGGTACTTTGCTCCGGAGGCTGATTTGTTCTACGGACCGTACAACCGGCCTTACGGCTTCCAGCCGACCATCATGATGGATGACTACTGGACCGCGGAAAACCCGGATGCTTACTGGCCACGGTACCGGGGGTATACCGCTTTGGGTACCAACCGGTCGTTGGGAGCGCCGCAGACGCGCTATCTCCAGGATGCGAGCTACCTGAGGCTGAAAAATGTTTCGCTCGACTACACCCTACCGCAGTCGTGGACGGCCAAAGCGGGCATCAGGAAAGCCATGGTATATATAAGCGGACAAAATATCCTGACATTCTCCGGGCTGTATAAGCACACCGATAACTTTGACCCGGAAATCATCGAAAACCCAGCCGGCGATATGACCAACAGCCACGGGCAGGGAGATGCCTACCCCATGCTGAAATCATACACGGTGGGACTTAACCTTACATTCTAATCGTTAGCCATATTGATCATGAAAAAGTCAATCCTTTATATAGCTGCCAGCCTGGGCCTGCTGTTTTCGCAATCGTGCAGTGATTTCCTGGAAACGGAGCCCTTTGACAAACTGGTGCCGAACACCTTTTTTGCCACGGAGGCAGACCTGGAACTCTATACCAACTCATTCTATCAGCAAATGCTCCCCTCTGCGGATGCGGCAACGCAAGGCGATGGTATGGCCGATTATTCGTCTATAACCCAAAGCTCAAACTTTATCTCCGGAAACTATTCTTCGGTAAACGAGGGCGCCTGGAACTGGTCCAACCTGCGGAATATCAATTATTTCTTGGCCAATTATAACAACGAGGCCATTCCGGCGGAAGCTAGAAACCACTATGCCGGCATCGCCCGGTTTTTCAGGGCCTGGTTTTATATCGAAAAGGTACAGCGATACGGAAATGTGCCTTGGTATGATGCGCCTTTGACCACCGACGACGAGGCCCTGTATAAACCGCAGGACCCCAGAGAAGTGGTGATGCAGCATGTGTTGGAAGACCTGAACTTTGCAGCGGAAAACATCCGCGAAACCAAAGACAACACCTCCTCGACGATTACCCGCCAGGTAGCCTTGGCTTATAAATCCAGGATAGCGCTTTACGAGGGAACCTACCGGAAATACCATACCGAGCTGGACTTGGCTGCTACAGCCGATCAGTGGCTTACGGAAGCAGCCAATGCCGCGAAAATGGTGATGGATGCCGGCACCTACTCGCTTTACAACACCGGAAAGCCGACAACCGACTACCGGACGCTGTTTATCTCTGAAAACGCCGTTAGCCAGGAGGTCCTGTTTGCGCTGGTCTTCAACAATGCACTGAAAAGGTGGCATGCCCTGACCTGGAAATTCAATTCCGCTACCTACGGTTCCCGCTGGGGGCTGAACAAGCAGTTCATCAACACCTACCTGATGACCGACGGAAGCAGGTTTACCGATAAAGCCGGGTACGATGAACGCTTGTTTGTGGATGAAATGGCAAACCGTGACAACCGGCTGGCCCAGACGGTACGGTCCCTCGGTTATAAAAGAAGCGACGGAAGCGCCGCGCCACCGAACTTCGGCTATACGTTTACGGGCTACCACCTGCTTAAATGGAGCATGGATGACAGACGGTTGGACGGAATCGGCGAAGCGTATAACACGATTCCGATGATGCGCTATGCGGAGGTACTCTTGAATTACGCCGAAGCGAAAGCGGAGTTGGGGCAATTTGACGAAGCGGTATGGGCCCAAACGATCGGGTTGCTCAGGGCAAGGGCCGGCGTAAATACGGCTGTTCCGCAAACGGCAGACCCCTATCTCCAGGAGGTATATTTTCCGGAAATCTCAGACAGGTACCTGTTGGAGATACGAAGGGAACGCGGCATCGAACTGTGCTATGAAAACCTCCGGTACCAGGATCTGATGCGGTGGAAAAAAGGGAAATTGGTTGAAATGCCCTGGAAGGGCATCTATGTGCCGGCGATGGACCGCCCCATGGATCTGGATGGCAATGGTACGCCCGATGTTTCTTTCGTATCGGCAACGCCCTCCGCGCCGCAGGCCGGCGTAACGTACTTCGTGATAGACGGCAATATCTCCAAGCTCACTGACGGAACCTCCGGCCACGTGATCTGGGGCGCTAACGAAGAACGTAGTTTCGAAGATAAAAAGTATCTTTATCCGATTTCCAATTCAGATATCGTACTCAATCCGAACCTGGTTCAAAACCCGGATTGGAAGTAACGGGAGATTGATCGAATAAAAGCCTGTAACTACTTGTTGATGCTCCTTTCCGGGAGCATCAACATTTTTAGTTTATTGAACATGAGAAACAAAAGTTCCTTCTTTTCCCTGGTCGGCCTGCTGCTGGTGCTTAGTTTGCCTTCGAAAGGTCAAAACCTCAAAGTGATGAGCTATAATATCCATCACGGAGCAGATGCCGCCGAACGAATGACGCTGCGCGAAATCGGTGCGTTCATCAAAAAATCTGGAGCGGATCTGGTGGGTCTGCAGGAAGTAGACAGCCTTTGCCGGCGATCCGGAAACGTAGACCAGATGAAAGTGCTCGCTGAGATTACGGGCATGCACTATGCCTTTTACCGGCATTTTGCCTATGACGGAGGCGCTTATGGCTTGGGTATCCTGTCCAAATATCCCATCAAGGAGCAAAGCAACAAACGCATCACGTCCATGAAGAACGGAAGGAAAGAATCCTTGGCCTTTTTGGCTGTGAAACTCCATACGGGGAGAAAAGAACTGGTGTTTTCTACCGTGCATATCGCCCTGGACCAAGCTACACGGTTGATCCAGGCCGATGAAATCATGCGCCATTTAGCAGGAGACGAACCCGTGATATTGACCGGCGACTTCAATGCCCTGCCCGATACGGAAGAGATTCAATTGATTTCGGAACGATTATCTTTTATGGATCAGTCGCTGGCGCCCACCTTCCCGGCAGCGGAACCCATCAAAAAAATAGATTATATTTTCGTGTCTCCGTCACTTCTTAAAAAAAACAGCAGCACGGTCGTACGGAAAGAAATCCGATACTCCGATCATTTGCCGCTGGAAGCCACGCTTACGTTGTAAGCCGTTTTTACAGGGCAACCGCAATCTTATTCCCAACGTGGGATGATTTGGTTAGCTTTGCGCCATCATGCAGCACGCTTCCCCATCCATCTATCGTTTGCCATTCCTATTGCTCTGCTTGAGTTCGCTGCTTTTTTCGGCCAGCTTCAACATGCTGATACCGGAACTGCCCGCGTACCTCAGCAGTCTGGGCGGTGGTGAATATAAGGGGCTGATCATCGCGCTGTTTACGCTCACCGCAGGGATATCAAGGCCATTCAGCGGCAAGCTGACAGACACGGTGGGCCGTGTACCGGTGATGGCGGTGGGCTCCATCGTATGTTTCGTGTGCGGGTTCCTTTATCCGGTGCTCTCCAGTGTATCGGGGTTCCTGTTTCTGCGTCTCATCCACGGTTTCTCCACAGGCTTTAAACCTACCGCTACGGCGGCCTACGTGGCCGACATCATCCCGCGCGAGCGGTGGGGTGAGGCTGCGGGCATGCACGGGCTGGCTTTCAGCCTGGGCATGGCCATAGGGCCCGCCGTGGGCAGCGCCATCAGCCAGGCTTACTCAATCGATGCGCTGTTTTACTGCTCCTCGATTTTCGCACTGCTGTCCATCGTGATTTTGATGAACATGAAAGAGACACTCCCCGCACCGCGGCGGCAACGGCTCCGGATGTCGTCATTCCGCATATCGCGCACAGACATCATCGACCCCCGGGTAATCCCCGCAGCGATCGTAACCCTGCTTTCCTATGTTGCCTATGGTGCCATCCTTACGCTGATACCGGATTGGACTACGCACCTAGGCATCTCCAACCGGGGCGTGTTTTTCGTGGCCTTTACCATATCTTCGGTGGCTATCCGGTTCTTCTCGGGTAGACTCTCCGATCGGCACGGCCGCGTGTTGATTATCGAATACGGACTGGCTATACTCATCCTGTCTATGGGTATCCTGGCATGGGGCGAAAGCCCTTTCTGGCTTGTTACGGGTGCGGCGGTATACGGAATTGGCGGGGGCATCCTCTCGCCCGCCGTGAACGCGTGGACCATAGACCTGAGCAATCCCCACCAGCGCGGGAAGGCCATGGCTACCATGTACATCGCCCTGGAGGCAGGGATTGGATTGGGGGCACTGATTGCCGGATGGGCATACTATGACCGCGTAGCCCGGATTCCCTACATCTTTTTCGGAACGATGGTCGTGGCCGCTTTTGCCTGGCTTTACTTGCGGGCCTATAAGCGGCGCGCGCGGACGCCGTGATCTCGGTGCCCACTCAGTTGCGGGACCACTTGCTGAAAGCCTGCGGATGCCCAAAACCCGATGCTGTAGCCAAAATAACCTTCAGCGTTTGTTTTGTTTCCGAAATGCAGCATATTTGCTGTAGAATAAAAATAAAACCATGTGCAAACTGTCGGCCTCCCTACTAATCGCCACCGTCTTTTTTTGGTGCACAGCTTGCGGAAACCGTACGGGCGCGCGGCGGGATTCAGCGCAAGCTGTGGACACGGTGACCCTCAACTACACCGTGGAAGAGGCGCTGGAGTGGTCGCGGCTGTTTGACCGTACCTCGGGCTGGTTTGGCGCGGATGGCATTTTCTCCATACCGCTCCACGGCGTGGATACGCCGCAGTCTACCAAAGCGGGTAAAACCTTGCTGGTATTCAGCGATACGATGATTGGCGAGATCGAAGACGGTGAATTGCAACCGGGTTCGGTGATGATAAATAATTCGGTGGCCACCCTGGACGGGGTGGTGCCCGACGAAAATCGACTCCAGTTTTTTTGGGGAAGCGATAGCATGGGGAAGCCCATGTCCGTGTTCGTACCGAAGACCCCGCAAGCCCAACCGGGTGAGTACTTTTGGCTCGGCGACGGATTCGTGAACCAGGAACTGGGCAATGCGACGTATGTTTTTGGCTACCGGATTCGGCATACCGATGCCGCGGTGTTTCCTTTTGAAGAAGTGGGCAATGTGCTGATTGCCATCCCGGCGGGAAGCCAGCCGCCATACAGAGACCAGCGGCAGATGGATACGCCATTTTACTTCCGCGACTCCACGGATAGCGGCAACAACGGTTCGTTCGGTGCGGGCATCTTTGTGAACACAGTGGCCGCGGGTGCCCCCCATCCCGATGGCTATGTGTATGTGTATGGCGTGCGCGGACCCAAAAAGCACGTACTGGTGGCTCGCGTGGCACCAAAGGATTTCGAGCGCTTTACGGAATGGCGCTTTTGGGATGGAGCGGATTGGAATGACGATATGTATAAAGCAGCACCGATCGCCAACCGCGCATCGAACGAACTCAGCGTAACGCCGCTGCCGGACGGTCGTTATGCGCTGGTCTTCCAAACGGACGGCATTGGTGCCACCGTGGGGCTGCGCATAGGCCTTTCACCGGCAGGGCCATTCGGCCCCATCAAGGAACTGTGGGATTGCCCCGAGGTGAAACAGAAGGGTTTATTCGTGTACAACGCGAAGGCGCATTTCAACCTGTCTGAAAAGGGTGAATTGCTCATCAGCTACAACGTGAATTCCTTTGATTTCCTAACAGACATCCAGAAAACACCCACCCTTTACCGCCCCCAGTTTATCCGGGTAAAATTTGAGTAAAGTAAACTGGTGTTTTTTCCTACCTTAGTTTCACCGATTTATAAAAATGCCATGAAACTACTAACCGCTTTATGGGCTATCTCGCTTATTTCATTTAACTGCTTAGCCCAAAAAACCGATTCACTATCCATAGACGTCGTATACCACATGGACCCGCACAACCGGAATGCGCTGATAATGGTAAACGGACACCCTATACCGAATACCGCAGTCGGACTCACAGCGCCCGACATGATTCATAGCGTGGACGTTTCAAAAAACGACACCATTGTCGGCGAACATAAGTACAGCGGCGTAGTACGGATTGTACTAAAGGATGGATACACACCTGCGTTCATTTCCCTAACCGAACTTAAACAGAAATATATCTCCCTCCACCCCGGCCCCACTGTTTTCATGATAGACAACCAACTGATCAGTGGCAGCTACGACCAACTGATGGTGGACGAGAAATACATCTTGAAGATTGAAGTGAACCGCCTAACAGATGCAGGCGGACACCAGGATGTGAACGTGGTGAGGCTGCTCACCCGATCGGAAGAAAACATCAGGAAGTCGAAGGAGCTCCGCATACGGGGCGATGCTGCTCTCATCGAGCCAACCGGCGGTTATGCGGCCGATTTCCGTTCAATAGACGGGCTACGGGAAATGCGTTAGTACGAATGTATCCAAACGGACAGCCGTATCCCACGGCTTTTCGTACTTTTAGGCCGTGGACTCATCATTTCTTTGGCACGCATTGACAACAGGTGCGTCAGCACTACAGGCGCTCCTGCTGCTCACCAATATACCCCGGGTGAACCGGCAAGCGAACCGGTGGCTGGGCTTGTTCTTTATCTGCCTCGCCACGCTGTTTGCGCAACTATCCATTGAGGCCGCCGCACCGGCACCCCAAAATCCGCTAGATTGGCTCGTCCCCTTATTGGAACTCCCCCGGTGGGCGACCTTCCCCTGCTTTTTTCTCGCGCTGGTTTACTTTGTAAACCCGACAGCCCCACCACGGGCAGCGGTGTGGCATTTCATTCCGTTTTTTCTGTTTTGCCTATACGCGGCATGCGTTATGCTCCCGAACAGGTATGCGGACAGCCAAATCCCATTTGATCTTCCGGCAAGCGTGGTATGGATCATCCGGCATCTGTTCCTCGGGCAAATCATCGCATACTGGGCACTGTCGTTCTTCTTGTTGCGGCGCCATCACCGCCAAATCAAACGGTTTTCCGCAACTGTAGAGCAAATAAACCTAGCATGGATAACATTTATCTTGTTTGCCTTACTGGCCATGACCGCGCTTTGGCTACTCGGCAAGAACTACCCGCCGATCGCGGCGATTGTTCCCGCAGGATATTTCGCATTAACGGTATTCATGGCGTATCACTCGCTGAACCAAGGGGTCATCTACCCCGTCGGCAAAGACCAACTGCCTGAAATCATCGAAGCGATCACCTCTTCCAATCAACCATACGCCCGCCTGACCGAGGACCAAGTACGTATTTTGCAGGATAATGTACACCAACTGGTGATAGAAAACGAGATGTTCCTCGATCCGATGCTCAACTTACCTACGTTGGCCGAAAAGGTGGGTATCAGTAGCCATGACCTGTCTTTTGTGCTCAACCAGGGCTTCGGCAAGAATTTTTACAGGTACATCAATGAGCTACGGGTAGCGGAGGCGAAACGGCTGTTGGTGCATCCGGATTTCCGCAACAAAGACATCGCCAGCGTTGCCATACACGCGGGTTTCAATTCAAGAACCACCTTCTATACCGCATTCAAAAAGATAACCGGTATGACGCCCAAGGATTACCTTTCACGGCGGGACACCTAATACGTCCACTTGTATCCAGCCGGACAACTCCCGTGCTTTCATTGCTGATTATTGCATCATCAAAACAAAATGAGCTAATCATGCAAACAAAAACAGCAAAACACCTGTCGCTAACAACCGGGGTGATCATTACCCTGGGCTTATCGACTTTGACCCACCAAGCGGTCGGTATGGAACATGCCCCTGCACCCTTACAAACCACCATCCAATACACCGACAGTGTAGCTTGGGGTGCCCTTTCGGGATATTATCGGTTTCCCAACCGGGCGGCACATATTCGTTTTTTCGAGCAAAATGGGCAATTCGTGGCGCAACAGGTATGGGATGGCCGGGTTTACCCGTTACAGCGTACGGGCGCCCTCGTGTACCAATCGCAGGAAGAGGCGTACAAGATCGAATTTATCGAAGGGAATGCCGGAAAAATTGAAAAGGCCAAAATCCTCGACCGTATCACCTTGGAGAAAGTCGCCTACGACCCTACACAACATGTGGAGTTAACTGCTGGACAACTGAAGCCGCTCCTGGGAAGGTATCGGTTGGAAAAAGACCCCAGCATGGAGCTCAGCATATCTACCAAAGACGGCAAACTCACCCTGACACAACATTGGGACAACCAAACCCTGGTCTTTGACGCTTTCTCGCCCACAGTTTTCTTTAATGCGGAGTTGACCTTCCCATTGACGTTTGTGGTGGAAGACGGCGTAGCCAACGAACTCATCTGTTTCGAGTCGGACCAATGGGAAAGGGTAGCACATGACTAGCGACAGACTACGGGCAGTGCTTTTCTGGGTGCTGCTTGGGCCGGCCTACGTTGCTGCCCAGAGTGTGGCCGATACGGGTTTTCGCTATACGGCTGCCCGTCCCCACTATAGTGTTGGAAAAGGCTCCCTTATCCTATATGATGGGGGTCATAATAATCCGCTTAGCCTCAAGGGCCAATATTCGGCCTTTGGCCGTGTGCTTGAGGCCGATGGCTATCGGCTGGCAACGCATTCTGAGCCGATAACGGCCAAGAGCCTCGCCGATGCACGTGTTTTCGTGACCGTCAATGCCATGTACGACCTGGAGAAGCTGGACCTACCTACAGGAAACGTTTATACGGATGAGGAGATCGAAACCTTGTATACATGGGTGTACCAGCACGGCGGTTCGCTATTCCTCATTACTGACCACATGCCGTGCGCCGGTTCCGTAAGCAAGCTGGCAGAACGTTTCGGATTCAACCTCATCAACGGCTTCGCGCAGCGGAAAGATGGTTTAACGGAGATTTTTTCGCGGAGAAGGGGCAACCTCACGGCCAATGTGGTGACGGACGTTGAAGGGGCTGTGATAGACAGCATCCGCATATGGGGTGGCACGGGATTCTTCCCGCCCCCCGAGGCCGTGGTCATTTCTTCACTGGGCGAAGACTATGAGGTGTTTCTCCCTGTACAAGTAGCGGAGATGAACCACCATGTCGCTCCAACCATACCGAAAATCAGCGGTACAGGTTTAGCTAACGGGGCCATCTTGCAATGCGGGCGCGGGCGGGTATGCGTTTTTGCGGATGGTGCCCCATTTACTGCTCAGTTGCAAGGGATAAAAAGCGATAAACGTGGGATGAACCACCCCGACGCCACACAAAATGCGCAGCTCCTGCTAAACATTGTCCATTGGTTGGATACGGCTTATCGGTAAGCCAATACAAGCTGCTTTTCATCCACCGATACGATCTCTTGCACTTGTACCGATGCGTCCGGCATCCACTGGTAGTGTACGGTTGTCTGTAAAGTTGCCCCCGATTGGTTCCACCGACCCTCATAATTGGTATAACTTACCGGTGGTGTAGCGCACCAACCGGCAATTCCGCGTAACACGACGTGGCCGTCGGCTTGGAAAACCATGCCCGGCCCGTCATTCTTCAGTCGGGCAGCCCGCGTATAAATGACGGAATTTTCTTCATGGCCCGTCTGCACCCAAGTGCCGAGCAGTGGGTTATCAGGGTCGACCATCAAATCTTCCTTGCTACATGCGGCCAGTACAGTTAAACCGGCAACCAGCACAAAGAGACAACGTTTCATTCCTTGAGTAAACATAGCTTCATTGGTTATTACTACTTGATAAACGTAAACCGATCGCCTTTCGCTACAGCCACTTCCTCACTCTCCCACTGCTCCCCAACCGCTCAGCATAATGGCGAGCATCTTCCAACCTACTGCAACATCGTTAAAGCTGTAAACCGGGTCCTTTACCTCAATCGCTAGTTCGGCATTGGCAATAGCACGGGCCGTGATGGCCTCGGGCTGCATCACCAGCGTGGGCTCCTCACCGTTATCGTAGTAAATCTCGAGTTTCAGGATACCACCATCTTCCGGCAGGTAAAACGGGTGCGTGAAATTAATTGTCGCGTTGAAGGCATCAGATGTGTACACCACCAGTTTGTAAGCAATGGGCGTTTGTGGCAGCGGATTGTTGGGATCGGGGGCGGGGATATGTTGCGACTTGATGGTATATGTAGAGACGTCGCAGGAATAACCACCCACTATCTCGCTTTTCGACGAAGATTGGCGATTGTACATCGAGGCATCAAACGTACCCCCACCGCCAACGCCCAGGTCGACGGAGGGTACATAGGTCAACGATAGCTCGCGGTCTTCCGCAGGGATTTCATCCGTCTGCACCAAGGTGCGGAGGAAAACCTTCCCTTCGTCATTCTTGGCATCGTGGTAGTTGTCAAACTGGTAACCAAATCCACGAGCCTTACCCAAAACGATGTCGCCTTTGACATAGTAGGTACAAATGACACCATTCATCATGAGTCCGAGCGCAGCAAATGGATTGCTCGATGAGTACTCCTGCAACAATGCGAGAAACTGCCGGGCTTCTTCGTTATTTTCCGCCAGCTCGACAAACTGCTCAGGCACGTCATTGCGCGAGAAATCGATTTGCTTAATAAAAAAACCCAGGTCAACGCCGTGGCTGTACATACCCATTTCGATGGTGCCTTCCACAAACGGCGTATTGTCGCCGGGTTGCTCGTCAGGGTCTATCGGATCGTTCTTGGCACATGCCGAAAACAGCAGTAAGGCAATGAAAAGGTAACGGGCCAGGCGTTTTGTCGTAATTTGAAGAGATGGGTGCATGTAAATTCGCTTTTGTTATCATTATACTAAACCGGTCAAAAATACGGCTCCTACCAGCGGTTGGCAATACCCGAAAACAAGGAGTTTGGTTCCGTGGGTTAAGACTTGGAATGGCCAAGCACCTCATTATAGGCCGAGAGCAATGCCTCCATGACCAGCTCGCGTGCTACGTGGTTGAGGCGAAATGTGGTAGCCCCCTTCTCGCCCCATTTATTGGGTACGGGGTAGATATTCAACGGGTCTGCCACACAAAATAAAGCCTGCTCGGCCACTGTGAGGAAGATATTGGCTGTATTATCTTTTTCCAAATAGGAGGCAAACATCCGCTTGCCAACCACGCGGAAGCCGGTCCGATCGAAATGGGGCCGCTGCTCCGTGCCAGCAAACGAAAGGGCCATACCTGAGAACGCTTGGCCGTTAATCATGTGGTAAAGATAAAAACATTCTCTCATTACGGGCACCGCGCACCGCTGATGGCCGTTGCCACAAAAATGGGCACCTCGGGAAACTGCGGCCCGAATAAAGCCAAACAGGCATATGGATAAGCGATAAGCTCATGGTCTGCCTCCGGATCGTACGTGCGGAGTTCCACAAAAATCCGGTCGCCCGTCATAAACCCATCATACAGCGTGAGGTTACCACCCGCAATCTTGACGACCCGGTGGTAGGTTTGATTGTCAACATGGATGGTTTCCCCCACGTCTCCATACTTGGCGGGAAGTTGTATAAGGAACGTATTCTCGCAGTATTCCCGGAATGCCAATCCGGTTGCTTCAATACATTGACCATCCAAGTCGATACGGTCTTTCTCGCACGCCATAAAGCCAATCAAGGCCACGATGGCCAACAGATGGTATATCCTAATCCGTTTAATCATTGTTGTTTCTATTGCCGACTGTATAATGACCGTACCAGTGTAACGACTGGTAGCGGCAGAACGCTACAGACCCTTTTATCCGTATGCTATCCCCGCGAAACCGTGGGGTATATTTCGAAATTGAGGCATTCACACCCAAATATGTTTACTTTTGTTTTTAAAATCAACTGGCAAAGTGCAGGTAAATACATACGCCATGTTTAGCGAACTTGAAAAGAACCTTGGGCAGCACATAGCGCTGACAGCCGACGAATTAGATCGGGTGAAACGGCACTTCGTACCAAAGAAACTACGCCGGAAACAACTCCTGCTGGAGCAGGGCGATGTGTGCACGCGCATGGCGTTCGTAACAAAAGGTGCCCTGTTCTCCTACTCCACCACCGAAAAGGGCTCCATCAACGTGGTGCAGTTTGCGTTCGAATCGTGGTGGATGGCTGATCTGTACAGCTTCTTCACCCAAGAGCCGTCCAAACTGACCATCGAGGCGCTGGAAGATTGCGAGCTGCTTCTCCTTAAGGCGGACCGCCTGGAACCACTGCTGGTCGAAGTGCCAGCCATGGAATCGTACCTGCGGATACTTTACCAGAATGCGTACGTGGCCCTGCAGCGCCGCATGGAAGAAACCATAGGCCTCGCCGCCGAGCAGCGGTACACCCGCTTCATGGAACGCGACGGGCACCTGCTGCTGCGTGTACCACAGCACCTCATTGCGTCTTACCTGGGCGTTACACCCGAAACACTGAGCCGTATACGGAAGCAGGTTTCGTAAGCCCAAGCCCGAAAGTCGTTGATATATATCAATGCCATTCCTTATCATATATCATTGGGCCGGCCCTAAAACCGGGGTACCTTTGTATCATAACAAAAGGAGGAATGAATATGAAAACGAAATCAACCATCGCCATCATCGGAAGCACCGGAAATATGGGCTCCGCGATTGCCAAATCCCTGGCCAAGGGACGAAACAGGCTGTTGCTTTTCGGCCGCGATAAAGCAAAATTAGACACACTGCACAGTGACATCCACGCCCTCAACAGCAATGCCGACGTGGAAGCCATCGGCTGCCCCAGGGATGCCAGCTGGGAGGCCGACATCGTCATCCTCGCGGTGCCCTACACGGCAGAAGCGGCAATAGCCGAAGAGATTAAACCGTATGTAACACAAAAAATTGTCATCAGCATTGCCAACCCGATGAACGAGACGTTTGACGGGATGATAACGCCGGCCGACTCAAGCGCCGCCCAGGAATTGCAACGGCTGCTGCCGGATGCACAGGTGGTTAAAGCATTTAACACCACCTACGCAGCAAACTTTGCCGAACCGGTGATTGCCGGTAAACCGGCAGATTCATTTGTGGCTGGCGATGATGAGCAAGCCGTGCAAACCGTGACCGAATTGGTGCAAAGCATAGGTCTCCATCCCGTGGTAGCGGGTGGTCTGGCAGTAAGCCATACGTTGGAGCACATGCAATTGCTGCTGATCCAACTGACGATGAAAAATAACTATAACTGGCATGCCGGTTGGAAAATTTTACACAATTAACATTCAAAACTATTTTATAACTGAGAAAAATTAACATCATGAAACCATCATGATTTTCAAAATCACACAGCGGAATGACTAAACGGCTTCAGCCATCTTGAATGCCGTTGAAAAAACACAAACGAAAAATCATGATAGCTTCATCACCATTAGAAAACAAATTTAGAAAGATGAAAAAAGGATTATTAGCAATCGCCCTGCTTATTGCAACAACAGTTTTTGCAGCAGTGACATTATGGACAAACGACAAGGCGCATTCGCAGTTGCAGTTTACGGTGACGCACCTGGGCTTGAGCGACGTATCGGGTACATTCAACGACTTTGATGTGAAAGTGAATGCCACAAAAGAAGATTTCAGCGATGCCGTATTCGAACTGACGGCCAAAGTAGCATCGATCGATACCCGTGTGGGAGCACGTAACGACCATTTGAGGAGCGCCGACTTTTTTGATGCCGAGAAATACCCCGAAATCACATACAAAAGCACCGCCATCAAAAAGAAGGGTAAAGACAAGTATAAACTCACGGGCGACCTGACTATACATGGCGTTACCAAATCAGTAACGACAGACCTGCTGTACCGCGGTAAGCTGGTAGACGAAGAAACCGGCAAGGAAACGGTAGGATTCCAGCTTACCGGCGAAATCAAACGTTCAGACTTTAACGTAGGCCCCGGATTCCCCGAGCCGATGATCAGCGATGTGGTGCGCATCAAGGCCGATGGCGAATTTGTGAAGCAGTAAGCATAATTAAAAAGATTACTGGCGGACTGCTGGCCCGGTACATCATACGGGGTAGTGTCCGCCATTTTTTTGACCCATTACAATGAAGAGAAAGGAGTTTCTGAAAGCCATGGCAATACCTATAGGGGCCGCAGCGGGGCTGAGTAGCCTCAGGGGCCTGAAAGATAGCCTCCCCGCAAGCGAAAAAATGCCGGTGTTATTCATCGGCCACGGTTCCCCCATGAACGGGATATTGGACAATTCATTCAGCCAAGGATGGGCTGATATGGCAAAACGGCTTCCACACCCCAAGGCGGTGCTGGTGGTATCGGCCCATTGGGAGACCAAGGGCACCTTCGTTACCGCGATGGACAACCCGAAAACCATACACGATTTCGGTGGCTTCCCGCGGGAACTTTACGAGGTACAATACCCGGCGCCCGGCAACCCGGAGTTGGCTGCCGAAACGGCCAATATGATCAAGTCAGCGTCTGTAGGGCTCGACCACGAATGGGGGCTCGACCACGGCGCATGGACCGTAGTGCGCCACATGTACCCCGATGCCAGCATACCGGTGCTGCAACTAAGCATGGATTACACGAAAGGTGCACAATACCATTATGAACTGGCCCGTGAACTGTATGACCTACGCAACAAAGGTGTACTCGTAATCGGTAGCGGCAACATGGTGCATAACCTGCGGATGGTAGCCTGGGATAAACTCGGCCATGACTATGGTTTTGATTGGGCCCTGCAGATGAATGACACGTTCAAGCAGCTGATTGCCGATGGTGACCACCCGCGCCTCATCGATTACCGACAGCTCGGCCGAGAAGCGCAGTTGGCTATACCCACACCTGAACATTACCTCCCCCTGCTTTACACACTGGGGTTGAGCGGCAGGCGGGATGAGATTACATTCTTTAACGACAAACCGGTAGGCGGCTCACTGACGATGACATCGGTAAAAATCGGTTAACGGAATTATCGTATCTTGCCTGTCAAGATAATCACGGTATGGTATCTTCTCCTCACCTGGTTTACCAAACGGGTATCGCCGTAATCGGCGCGGGACAGGCTGGGCTTTCTTCCGCTTTTCACCTCAAGCAGTTGGGGCTGGCCCCGGGGCGCAATTTCGTAGTGCTGGACCAGTCGCCCCAACCGGGTGGTGCCTGGCAATACCGATGGCCATCGCTTACGCTGAGCACGGCAAACCGCATACACGACTTGCCGGGCCTCCCCTTTGCCGAGACGGTGGCCGACACGCGCGCCGTGGAGGTGCCGGCCAATAGCGCGGTGCCCCAATATTTTGATGTTTACGAACGTAAATTCGGGCTGTTGGTATATCGCCCCGTGAAGGTAATTGTGGTATGCGAACGTGAGGGGCGGCTGCGTATCGAAACGGACAAAGGGTTGTTTTCGGCCCAGGGAATCATCAATGCCACGGGTACATGGGATAAGCCGTATATACCGGAATACCCGGGAGCATCCTTATTTGGGGGCACACAACTGCATACCCGGGATTACCGAACGGCAGCCGCCTTCGCGGGCAAGCACGTACTCATCGTCGGCGGCGGTATCTCGGCCATCCAACTACTCGATGAGATTTCGCAGGTAACGGACACCACGTGGGTAACCCGGCGCCCGCCGGTATTCGAGCCGGGTCCTTTCACGCCCGAGCGGGGCCGCGCGGCCGTGGCCGTGGTGGAAGAGCGCGTGCGCCAAGGGCTACCGCCGGCATCGGTAGTATCGGTAACCGGCCTGCCCATCACACCGGCAGTAGAGACCATGCGCGAACGCGGCGTGCTGAACCGCCAGCCGATGTTCAGCGAGATCACCCCCACAGGGGTGCGCTGGCCCGATGGCCGCACGCTAGCGGTAGACGTTATCCTGTGGTGCACCGGCTTCCGCAGCTCGCTCGACCACTTGATGCCGCTTATGCTGCGCGAGCCTACAGGAGGCATTACGATGGCCGGACGCTTAGCTACTATGGTGGCGAGGGACCCCCGCATCCATCTGGTGGGCTATGGCCCCTCAGCATCGACCATCGGCGCCAACCGGGCGGGGCGGGCGGCAGCGCAGGAACTGATGGATTACCTGGGCATGGGCAAATGAGTTAAAAGTCTGCGATTTTACCTAAGTTTACCGCCGTAAAAATAGAGTAAGCAATGGCGTCAGGTTTTTTTGCTATTTTAGATGACATAGCGGCGTTGATGGACGATGTGGCCGTGGCCAGTAAAATCGCCACCCGCAAAACCGCAGGTATACTGGGCGATGATCTGGCGGTGAATGCAGAGAAGGCTACCGGCTTTCTAGCCTCCCGCGAATTGCCGGTACTGTGGGCCATCACGAAAGGGTCTTTCCTAAATAAACTAATCATCGTTCCGGTGGCTTTGCTTTTGAATGCCTTTTTCCCGGCAGCCATCCAGGTGATTTTGATATTGGGCGGGGCTTACCTCGCCTACGAGGGAGTAGAGAAGATTATCGAGTTTTTCTTCCACCGCCAAAAAAAGGGGCACGAGGTAATCGAAGAGCAACGGGAACAACCCGACGACGCCGAAAAGACGAAAATCAGATCGGCCATCACCACCGATTTCATCCTATCGGTAGAGATTGTAATCATCGCCCTCGGCACCGTGCTCGACAAAAGCCTCACCATCCAGATACTGACCGTATCGGTGGTTGCGCTATTGGCCACGGTGGGCGTATACGGCATCGTCGCGCTCATCGTACGGATGGACGACGTAGGTCACCGCCTTATCAAGTACAGCAATGAAAAGGGATGGTTATCCGCCCTGGGGAAACTCTTGGTGAAGTCGCTACCTATCGTCATCAAAAGCCTGGCCGTGATCGGTACCGTTGCCCTGCTACTGGTTTCTGGTGGCATTTTTGTGCACAATATCGACTACTTCCACCACCTATTGCCAGCGGTACCGCCTATCATCAAAGAATTGTCTTTTGGGCTCGTGGCCGGTTTGGTCGTGGTAGCTTTGGTGAGCGTAGGGAAGCGGATAGTTCGCAAAGGGTAGTTGGATATCCAAAAATAATCCCGATATTTCGGTTTCAAAAAGCCGGAAAGCGAGAGTATGCTCTTCCCGGCCATTATGGACCAAAAGAAGCTAACTGATGACGGACCTGTCCAGACGGAAATTCATACGCAACACCGCGGCTGCCGCGGGATTCTCAATTGTTTCGAGCCATGTATTGGGCAAAATCACTGGCCACGTAGCCCCTAGCGACAAGCTCAACATCGCCGGTATCGGCGTGGGAGGCGTAGGCCGCCGCAACCTCGCTAATATGGCTACCGAAAATATCGTGGCACTATGCGACGTGGATTGGCGCTATGCGGCAAAGACGTTTGGCGACTACCCCAACGCACGCCGTTTCAAAGACTGGCGGGTGATGTTTGACGAACTAGGCAAATCGATCGACGGTATCATGGTAGCCACCCCCGACCATACCCACGCCGGCGTAACCGCCCACGCCATGACCCTGGGCAAGCACTGCTATACGCAGAAGCCCCTCACCCACTCGGTGTACGAATCGAGGCTGCTGACCAAACTGGCTGAGAAACACCGCGTGGCTACGCAGATGGGCAACCAGGGCAATTCCTTCGACTGGTGCCGCCGCATAACGGAGTGGATACAGGCTGGTGCGATAGGCGACGTATATGAGGTGCATTGTTGGACCAACCGGCCCATCTGGCCGCAGGGACTCAACCTGCCTACCGAGAGCGAGCCGGTGCCAAGCACGCTCGACTGGGACCTCTTTATCGGGCCGGCAGAAAAACGGCCCTACCACTCGGTGTATACCCCCTGGAACTGGCGCGGATGGTGGGACTTCGGCACCGGCGCACTCGGCGATATGGCCTGCCACATCATGGACCCCATCTACTGGGCACTAGACCTGAAATATCCCACCAAGGTACACGGCAGCTCCACACTGAGCAACCTCTACTCAGCACCCCACGCACAGATGGTGCACTACACTTTCCCCGAGCGCCCGGCAAAGGGTAAAGTGAACATGCCGGAGGTGAAAGTGGTTTGGTATGACGGCGGCTTGCTCCCTGAGCGCCCGGCTGAACTAGCGCCAGGCAAGATGCTGGGCGACACAGATGGTGGAATTATCTTTGTGGGTACGAAAGGCAAGATCATGACGGGATGCTTCGGTATGAACCCTACCTTGCTGCCCGAAACCGAAATGGAACACTTTGAAGAACCCACCCCGTGGATACCACGCATCGAGGGAGGCAGCGGTAATATCTGGGATACCAATGCGCACGAGCAGGAATGGGTAAGGGCGGCGAAAGAATCGCCCCGTAACCGTACGGAAGCGTCGTCGCACTTCGGGTTCTCAGGCCCATTTAATGAAACGGTCGTGATGGGCGTGCTCGCCGTGCGGCTACAGGGGCTCAACAGGGAGCTCCTGTGGGATGGGGAGCGCATGGAGTTTACAAACATAAGCGCAGATGAAAAAATACAGGTCGTTTCCGTAGACAACTTTGAGGTCATCGACGGTGACCCCCGGTTCGATCGCCGTTTTATCGAACTCAACGCCGCAGACGCTGCCCGCGAATGGATAAACCATACGTATCACAACGGGTTTAAGCTGCCGGAAATGCCCCGGTGAATCGACCGAAAATTATTGCTATCTTTGTTAGTTGAGAAACCACTAGGAGTCAGGGATGTTATCCAAAAAAACGAAATACGCCATCAAGGCACTGATTGTGTTGGGCCGGAATTACGGCAAGGAACCCATGCAGATCCTGCGCATTGCAGAGGCTGAACGTATTCCCAAGAAATTCCTCGAACAGATCCTGCTGGAAATGCGCAACGCGGGTATACTATACAGTAAAAAGGGTGCGGGAGGGGGTTACAGCCTTAACAAAGCCCCCGAAGATATCCGGCTTTCGCAAGTGATGCGTCTCATCGACGGCCCCATTGCACTGCTACCCTGCGTAAGTCTCAACTTCTACAGGAAATGCGATGAATGCCTGGAAGAGGGAGTATGCGGCATCCGCGATACCTTTACCGACGTACGCGATGCGATGCTACAAATCCTCAACGACACCAGTATAGCCGACATCATCAACAAAGAGAAGCGACTGGCGCTGGACGACTGATAAGCCTCCTGTATGCGCTACGCGGCCGGCTGCGGCGTTGGCCTGCCTAGGGATGAAGTAGCCCACAGCATCAGCGACGTGAGTGCACCGTTGTAAATAATCAGCTCAAAACCCACTGCATATTCCGTATATGGCACCACTATATATGTATTGACCACGTAACACAGCAATGGCGACAACACGCAGATATAGGGCACCAACCGATCGGCCACCGGTAGCTTGGTAAGGATACCGAACGCAAACAGCCCCAGCAGTGGACCGTAGGTGTAGCTAGCGGCGGTAAAGATAGCGTTGACCACCGAATCGTTGTTGATAACCCGGAATACCAGAATAACCAGCAGCATGATGACAGAGAAACCGAAATGTACGCGGTTGCGTGTGCGCACCAGCGCGCGGTCATTGGGGTCGGCCTTTTTATTGAAGTTGAGGAAATCAACACAAAACGAAGTGGTCAGTGCTGTCAGCGCCGAATCTGTCGTGGCGAATGTAGCAGCGGTAAGGCCCATCATAAACACGATACCGGGCACAACGGCCAGATGGTGGAGGGCAATCTCGGGGTAGAGGTAATCGGGTGTGGGCATATTGGCCACGTCGATGCCATTCTGGCCGGCGTAAAGATACAACAGCGCGCCGACCGAAAGGAAAAACAGGTTGATGACCACGAAGATACCTGTAAAAGTGAGCATATTCTTCTGTGCCTCGCCAATCGTTTTCATGCTCAGGTTTTTCTGCATCAGGTCTTGGTCTAGCCCGGTCATGGCCACCGTAACAAAGATGCCGCCTAGGAAGTGCTTCCAAAAGTGGATGCGATCGCCCAACAGGTCGTCCCAAAAGAAAATCTTCGAGTAGCTGCTTTCCTTCACCGTCTCTATCGTTTCCAAGAGGCCCAAACCCAAGCTATCGGCCATGAAATAGATGGACAGTACGACCGCTAATACCAAAAAGAAAGTCTGCATCATGTCGGTGATGATGATGGTCTTGAGTCCCCCTTTGTTGGTGTACAGCCAGATGAGTAGCAGGCACAAGGCTATGGTAACGGCGAAGGGCACATTCCACGCATCGAAGATAAACCACTGCAAAATGATGGCTACCAAATAGAGGCGGAAAGCAGAGCCGATGGTACGCGACACCAAGAAAATCATTGCACCTGTCTTATAGCTCCGGTGACCGAGGCGCTGCTCCAAGTATGTATAGATAGAGGTGAGGTTCATCCGGTAATACAAGGGCAGCAGTACATAGGCAATGATGATGAAACCCACCGCATTGCCGAGGATAAACTGGAAATAGCCGAAGTCGCTGTTGCCCACCGCCCCCGGCACGGAGATGAACGTGACGCCCGACAGCGCGGTGCCGATCATCCCGAAAGCCACCATGTACCACTTGGCGCTGCGGTTGGCCACGAAAAACGTGGAATTATCTGCCGACTTGCGCGATGTGAAGTAAGCCACGCCGAGCAACAGGCTGAAATAAACCACTAAAAATAAAAGTAGGACGGTAGGTGTCATGCCGATGTTGAGTTTAATGGTCCGTTACGCGGGAGTGTTCGATAGCTTTACGTACGCTACCGTGTTTTTCAAGTAAATCTGACGCGGTTTGGGCGTCGATACCAGTTTCTTCCATGATAATACGGATGCCCCGGCTGAATAACTTATTGTTGGTCAACTGCATATCTACCATTTTGTTTCCTTTCACGCGACCCAGCTGGATCATCACTGTGGTGCTGACCATATTGAGTACCAGCTTTTGGGCCGTACCGGCTTTCATGCGGGTAGAGCCCGTAACAAACTCAGGGCCCACGATTACCTCGATGGGATAGGTGGCTGCGGCAGCGATAGACGTATCCGCATTGCAGACGATACAACCCGTAACAAGTCCGGCAACATTGGCTTGCTCGATTGCCCCAAGCACATAAGGTGTACCGCCGGACGCTGCTATGCCTACCACCACATCTTTACTGTTGATGCCATGCTCCTGCAGGTCTATCCACGCTTGCTCCACATCGTCTTCCGCAAATTCGACCGCTTTCCGGATGGCCGTATCGCCACCGGCGATGATGCCGATGATCCAATCGTACGGTACGCCAAACGTAGGCGGGCATTCCGAAGCATCGAGGATGCCCAGCCTCCCGCTGGTGCCGGCACCGATGTAAAACAGCCGTCCCCCCTCTTTCATGGAAGCCACGGTAGCTTCGATGAGGCGTTCTATCTGCGGAATGGCCCGTTGCACCGCCCGTGCAACCGTCTGATCCTCATTGTTGATGTTGACCAATAATTCGCCTACCGTCATCTGGTCTAAATTCTGATAATTAGATTCTTTCTCCGTCGTATTTGTCATCTCGCTCTCGTTGTTTTATATTAATCGGTGACCAGTGCCGGTGGTTTTTACACCCTCTCTTGTCATCGTCCGTTATTTCGCTATGGACAACCAAAATGTCGTTAAAGTAAAGAAAAAACGATTAGAAATTATTGAAATAATTCATCTATCCGTCTAAACATTTACTTTTTCAGCTGCGCTTCCTCCCGCGACTGTTGCTCCTTGGCTGCCAGCAGATAAATGAGCGATGCCGTACCATCCATGGTGGGTTCGTTGGTACTGTAATCGCCGTAGTCGTCGTGATAGACGGCCAAATCTGACTGGAACGGTGCATGCGCATCGGGCTTGGTGAGCCGGATGCCAATCAGGTTGTTGAATATACTGCCAAAAACCGGACCATCGACCAAGCCACCGTCTATCGGGAAACTCTCCAGATGCGTAAAAGCCGAATGTGGGTCGGTAGGCGTATCGCCCCACGCCGGCAGGCCATATACCATGCTGGTGCCCCACGGATTGCAACCGAACAGCCAATCGAAGTTTGCCTGCTCAAGCTGTACGTACGTATCGTCGTGCGCCAGTTCGCGGTACCATTGGCATTGGATGGCAAAAGACGTGGTGAGGTTGTTGCTGCACCAAATAAAAGGAACGCCACGATAAAAAGCGTTCTGCCCGGCACGTGCCCATACCTGCTCGATGCCTAGGCGGTAGTAGGCGATTACCTCATCGCGCTGGCTTCCCTCCAGATGCCGGGCTAGCTCGCGGTGTGCCAAGTTGATAAAGGGGTACCACTGGTAGTGTGCAGCCGTGTCGTTTGCCATCCAAGGCGTAACGGGTTCCTGCTTCGCGTAGGTGAGCGCATCGTTCAGAAAACGTTCGTCGCCGGTAGCCTGCCACTGCGTAACGGCGGCCAGCGCCATGTCATCCACCCAATTGTCTTCGGCATAGATGTAGGGCGACTTCACCGAGGCTGTCTGCGTTACGCCTGGCTTCTTGTTGGCAAAATCGTAGGCTGTGGATGCCTTGCCGCGCAACAGCTGCCCGTAAGGTTGATGCACCTGCTGGAAAACCAAACCGCCCAGGTTAAAGGCGCTCGTGAACTTGGCGGCGGTCGAGCTGGTGCCCGTGGTATTGTTCATGAACTTGCCGCGCTGCTGCGGCTCACCGCTCACAAAGTATACAGGCCGTTCGTAGCCACGGCCATAGAAATCATCTTCGCCCGGCATACGCATGCCGGCATGGTCCCTATCGTCTGCGATCTGGTTGAACAAAAGGTGGGGTTCGGGGTGCATTTTCAGCAGCCAGTCCAACCCCCATTTGGCTTCGTCGAGTACATCGGCAATACCGTTGCTACCGTCCAAACCGTTGGCTTGCTTGTGGTCTTGGAACACGTCGGGAAAGTCGCGGTATGCCGCCAACAGGTGATAGGTAGCATTGGCAGACGTGGTGGAATACTGCAAGTAATCGGATGCGTCGTGCCAGCCGCCAGCCACATCGATGTGCGTGCTATCGGGTAGGCCTGCACCCGCCGCATACAGCGTAAACCCATCGTGCGTATGGCAGCTATCCTGTAGGAACGGATTGAACAGCGTGCGCTGCTGCCGCATATAGCGGAGGGCGAAGTCGGCCGCCCCATCATACACATCGGCTGCGACACGGAATTGCGGCGACCGCGCGCCGTCCACTTCAAGGTAGTAGGTACCCGTATCGATGTGGGCCGAGAAATCAAGCCGGTAGGAGGTCCGGAACGGTCCATAGGCCCCGAAGTCCTTGCCGGTGCGGGCGGTATAAACAGGCTTTCCGGTTTGTGCAGCCACGAGCGAAAATTTTCGGAAACGTTTCTTGCCTTTACTACCCAACACAGCCACTTTGATTCCCTGCGGCGTGTAGCCCAGCTGGTTGACACGGATCCATGCCCTCTTTTCAGGGTCGCCATAGGCCAAGCAGACCACCTTGCCGTCCATGGTGCTGGCCACCAGCTGCTGCCTCTTAAGTGGAAGCATTGGATTCACCATCGCATTGGATAGTTTATACTGCCAAGCCACCGCGCCGCTGGTGGCATCGAGACCGCTTACCAGCCCCGAATGGCTGGGCACGAATACTTGGCCGTCGTTGGCCGCGATGGCCGAGGGCGTAAGCTCATAGGGAAGCTGAAGGGCCGATGTCCAGTCGATCCGCATGGTGTCGGCCATAGTGGAGACACCCAACACTTGGCCATCCATCGTTTTTACATACACGAACTTGCCGTCTTCGGATAAGCCCATGGATTCGCGGACGCGGATGCTGTCGATCTTCTTGCGCCACACTTCTGCGCCGGTGCGCGCATCCAGTGCGGTCATATACCGGTCTGGTGCCACGATAAACACGCGGCCATTGGCCCCTACGGGGTAGCAGGCCGCCGGTGAGAGCATGCGACTGGAAGCACCGTTGGACCACTCCCACTTCAGCTGGCCATTAGCCGGATCGAGCGCGTAGAAACCGTTGCCCCACGAGCCGAAGTACAACGTGTTGTCATACAAGAGCGGTTTGCCCGACACGTAGCCTTTCACGGCATCGAACGACCAGCGCAGCTGGCCCGACTTGACGTCTATGGCGCGGAACACCCCATCGGACGCACCGATGTAGGCAATGCCTTTGTGTACCAATGGCGAACCCAGCACAGCTTTTTCGGTCGCGTATTTCCACCGCTGCTTGCCGGTTTTGGCATCCAGACCATAGATGTGGCGGTCGGTAGAACCCACCACCACGTAATCTTTCCACACGGCGGGAGTGGAATAGACCTTGCCGCCCGTTTGGAAGGTCCATACCTTATGACCGGTATGCGCATCGAGCGCATAGACCTGCCCCGCAGTATTGGCTGTAATGACCAGCTGCTTATAGGCTGCCACCCCGGCACCGATATCGCTATCATCTTGGAACGACCACACTTCGCGCACAGCTGCATGTCGCGTATTCACGTCGTAGCTGGGCCGGTCATAGTAACGGCGTTCCGATGTGAAATGGTGGTTTTCCAATGGCACTGTTGCCCAAGCCGGTTGGGTAGCTACACCCGGATTGCGCTCCTGGTAGATGGCTTGGCCATTGCCGATGGTAACGATGTTGTAACCGCCCACCGTGTCTTTGGCCCGCAGGTTGGAACGCCCCATGATGCTGGGGATGCCCTCAAAATCGTATTGCTGGTTCTGGTGGCCGTGGCCACAGAAAAAGAGTTGCACATTGCGCGCCTTTACGCGGTCGGTCGCCTCGAACCAGTTGTTGAGCGACGAGTCTTGCGGATAGTGGTTTACATAGATGAGCGGCATATCCGCATCGGGGTGCATGGCAAAGATAGAATCCATCCACACCAGGTTTTCGCGGGGCACCTGCCCCGGACTCATGCGCATGTTGGGGCCTGAATTGGTCCCCACGAAGAAATAACCCTTGTGCACGAAAGCGAACGTTTCGCCGCCGAACACTTCGCGGAAGCTGTTGCCGCCACTCTCGGACCAGTTGGTATCGTGATTGCCCGGAATGACGTACCAGGGTATGGTGAGGCTATCCAGGATTTGCTTGGCCAATAGCAGTTCCTCATCCGAGCCGAACTCGGTGACGTCGCCCGATAGGATGACGAAGTCAAGCTCCTGATTCGCATTGATGTCGGCAACCGTGCGCCGCAGGTCGTCCGCACCGGTCCCACTGCCCACGTGCGTGTCGGTGACATGCGCAAATTGGAAGGGCTGGGCATATACGGCAAGTGCCGCAAAGAACACCAGCACCTTCAACAGCGCAATTGGTTTTAATAGGTAATATCGTTTGGTAGCCGTCATCCGCTATCGCTCATGGTAAGCAAAGACGGATGTCTCCAATGCACGGTAGTTTGCCAATGCCCACGGAGACACCCGCTTGCAATCTATTTGTTTTTCACATTTGTCGTTGCATCATGTCCTTACCAACCTACGGTTTGGGTAAGGGTATAACCCCTTTCCATGTAGTCGACAATCTGCGACTGGCCCACGGGCGACATATACACTTCATCGCCGAAACTATTGCGATTGGTGGCATCCTGAATCATGAAATAACCTACCATATCGGCCGCGTTGCTTCCGTTATAAGTTACTACCGTGCCATCCGCTTTCTTCACCTTCAGCACGCCTACGTAGCTTGCCGAGATATAGGCGGGTACTTCTTGCTGCACGTTGACCCATGGGCCGAGGAAATAATCGGAATCCGTGCTGTAATCCATGTATTCGATTTTCTTCCAGCGCTTGATGTCTAGCAGACGGGTATGCTCAAAGAAAAATTCCATACGGCGCTCCCGGCGGATTTCCCAAATCAACGGTGACACATCCGCATCGCGGTCGGGATCGTCGGGAAGTTTAGCAAGCTGCATCGGAGCCGTTTTCGTTACCCCCTTCTCGACGGCACCATCGTCAAGCGGACGGTTACGGATGGCATTGATCGATGCATCGATATCGGCTTGGCTAACGGCAGGGCCACCAAAATCTTCCGCCAGCACCGCCTTTGCTTCGATCCAGTTGAGTACCGGCTCGGCAAGCCGCATCACAGGAGCATCGTTGGTATTGGTATTGCTACCCCAAGCAGGTGGATAACCTTGACCGATATAGGTCATTGCCTCGCGTGAGGCAAACTTATATGTGTAGAATAATGAGGCGGAGGCGGGGAGTGCCCGCTCGAAAAACGTTGCTTCGAAACGTGGATCGCGTGTTACAGCCAAGTTGGCAATGGAGAAGCTAGCGGCATCCGCAACCGACGAACTTTGCCATACGTCGCCATCGTTGCAAATGAAGGATTTAACCATGTTTAGGTTTGCACCCACTGGTTGTCCCTCCGTACCATTATTGTAGGAACCGATATGATGCGTGATGCCGAGACCGGCATCATACGTACGCCACATCATCACCTCCGGATTCCCACTGAGACTCTCGGAGGCAAACAGGCTCTTGAAATCGCTGGTAAAGGAATAGGGTCCACTCATGGCAAAGGCCGCACTTTCTACGGCAAACTCCAGGTACTTTTTAGCACGGGCCGCATCCAAGCCATGATAGTGCTGGAAGGTACCTTCGAACAGCATAAACCGAGATATAAAGGCTGCCGCAATATACTTATTAAGCTTCTGCGTACCGGCATCCGTACGCATGTTGTCCATTACAAACTTGAAGTCATCGTATACCGCATCCATCACCACGCCCCGCTCGTCGCGATCCTTGAACAGCTCATCCCAAGCATCATCGGCCACTACGTGGTCATAATAAGGTACATTGCCAAATACGCTTACCAAGCGGCTATACTCAAAGCCCCGGAAAAAACGGGCCACGGCCATCCAATGGTTATATGCATCGGGCGCCAAGTTCGCTTGGGCCACATTCTGCAACCGATCGATAAAGATATTGGATTTACGCACCCACGCGAAGTTCCACGTAGGACCGGCGTATTGGGTCATCCATGCGGCGCCCTCGGTATTTGCGCCCCTACTGGAAGGAACACTGCTTTCGAAGTGGCCCTGCACATTGCGGCTGGTCAAGTCGTCAGAAAAAGTATATCCCCTTACCGGTGTATAGTCGACCCCCCATGCGCTATTATAGCCCACAAAATACTGGGTATAGAAACCATTGGCAAACAAGTCAATATCGGTTTCGTTACGCCAGAAATTGTCGTCGACCGGTTCTGTCAAGGGCGGCCGGTCCAGCACTTTCTTATTACACGCAACCAACATCAATGAAGTTACGCATACACTGTATATCAATTTATTTAGAAGTTTCATCGTATTTGATTTTAGAAGTTCAACTGAACACCAAAGGAAACACTTTTAAACGCCGGGATACCCACACCGGTACGGCCGGAGTTGTAATTTGATGTATTCCACATCGAATATCCGTTAATTGCCTCCGGATCGATCGGCAGTCCATTGAGATTATCCCAAGTCACCATATTCTCCAATGCAGCATATACCCGTAAGGTGTTGATGCCGACCCTATCGAGCAGGGAAGCCGGCAACGAATAGCCCAACGTCATGTTCTTGATGCGGAGGTATGACATATCCAACAGGTACTTCGATTGCACTTGCATGTTATTGCCTGAATTAGCACCGGCCATATTGTAAGCCGCAGGGTAAAAAGCACCGATGTTGTCTTCGGTCCAGTAGTTATCCGCAATGGCTGCCGGCATAGCGCCATCTGAAGCATGGAATCCGGGGATGGCCAGGTTGCCACCGCCCCACATTTTCCGGCTGCCTATCCCTTGGAAGAAAATCGAAAAATCAAATCCCTTGAAATCGGCACCGAAACGGAGTCCGTACTCGTAGCGAGGTGTAAAGTTGCCGATAACTTCCAAATCACCGTGGTCATCGAGCAGTGAATTTCCATTGTTCAATTCGCCATCACCATTGAGGTCCACGAACTTGACGTCACCGGGGCCAAAGAAGAAATCGGCACTATTTTGCAGGAACGCCTGATAAACCGGTTTTTCACCATTCGGACCGGCTTTCAGCTTGTAAGCCTTGCGGCCAGCATATTTTGCACTTTCAGCCTCGGTGAGTGTAATCTGTATGGGGTCGCCGTTCCCGTCCAGTTCGAAATCATCTTTTTGGTAAAGCCGATCCGTCCGATAGCCCCAAATCTCGCCGTAGGTCTTGCCCACGTAGTAGCTATTCACCCCTTGGGTAGTTCCATAAGCGGTAATGGTGGATACCGCATCGGAAATATTACCGCGGAAATTGATTCCCAATCCATTATCAAACCGGTGATTGAAATCGACCGCAAGCTCCCAACCCTCGGTCCGCAAGGAACCGTAGTTGCTTTGTGGCGCACCTGTACCGAACGTAAGGGGGACACCTTCCGCGGGCACGATCATGTTTTCCGTATCGCGGCGGTACCAATCGAATACCAATCCAAACCTGTTGTTGAAGAAACGGGCATCAACACCGAAATCGAGCGTGGTGATATCTTGCCACGTGATTGCAGTTGATACCGCCGTGGGCGTACCTACAAAATTCACGCGGGTTCCATCACCACCAATCCAGGTGGACTGGCCCGTATTCATGGTAGGGATGTACAAGCTGTTGGGCACCGTTTGGTCGCCGATGGAGCCCCATGAACCTCGGAATTTCATTAGATCTAACCATGACCGCGTGCTTTCCATAAAGGCTTCTTCGCTCAGCACCCAGCCCGCAGAGAACGAGGGGAACCATCTCCACTTCAGATCTGTGGGGAATTTGGATGAACCGTCATAACGGAGGTTCCCTTCAAAAAGGTACTTGTTTTTGTACGCATAGTTAACGCGGCCGAAGTAGCCCAATTGGGACTCCCAGTAAGTACCGCCGCCACCTGTCCACGTACCAATCCCGTAGCCGAATTGTGGGTTGACGATATCGGTGAGGTTAGTAACCTGCGTATAGTGGTTTGACCAATCGTCTGTAACGCGGTTCAAGCCAAGCATAAACTTGAAATCGTGATTCTCTTGCAGCGTCAAATCATAGGTCGTATATGCGTTGACGGTGTGTTTATACAAATTTTCCGACAACTTGTACATATGATCAGGGTTGGCACCCGGAGCCGTGTAGGTATGCGAAAGCAAATCGTAGGCTGCCATAGCGCCGTTGCCGGGACCGGATACGACCTGTCCTTCCGCGTTGACATAAACCGGGTTGCCCGCAGCGTCAAGGCGCGCAATGGGAGCAATCCACGAATCGCGGGCCGTATATTTGGTTCCTGGCCGGTCCCAAATATGCTCCTGGTTGGAATAGCTATAGTCGGCATCTACGGTCCAATTGTCTGTAATCCGTAGGGTACCACCGAGGTTGAGGTTTGCGTATTTATGCTTCCAACTGGCCGTATTGGCCGCAGCCGCTTCACTCGCCGGACTGCGGATTGGGTCGCCATTTTCGTCATTCCCCAACGGGTAAAGCGGGCTCCACCGGAAAAGATACAACCACGGATCTGCGGTTGTTGAGTTGGTAATGTACGGATACTGCTTGTTCCGCTCGGAATATAAGGCGCCCGCACGGGCCGTGAAATACTTGTTGATTTCGCTGGTCACTTTTACCGATGCGTTATAGCGGGTCCATTGGTCCTTCTTAGCAGGCTTCATCATTCCACTTTGGTCGATCATCGCCAACCCAACGTTATATGACGTTTTGCCGCTGGTGCCGCCTAAGGAAAGGTTGTGCTGCTGGGTAGGTGCCCACTCACGAACCATCGCCTCATACGGATCGTACACGCGCACACCATACTTGAAAGGTCCCGCTGGATCGAAATACCAGTCACGGCCATAAACGGTCGGGTCATTGGCACCGATGCTGCTGCCATATTTCTCCTGCCATTCAACCGCCTTGTTATAACTCTCGCGGTTAATCTTATAGAAAGCTCCCGTTACAGGGGCATTTACCCGCTCCATGGCATCCAGGGAATATTTCAACCCATTCACACCGGCCATTGACAAGTCTTTCCATGGGTTCTGGAATGAAAAATTGTTGGTATAGCCTACTTGTACACCATCCACGCCCGTGCCTTGCTTGGTAGTGATGAGGATAACGCCGAAAGCTGCTTTCGAACCATAGATTGATGACGCAGCCGCATCTTTCAACACGGTGATCGACTCAATGTCGTTGGGATTTACCAACTGGATACTGGGAATCTCAACGTTGTCCAACAATATCAACGGAGCGGTACCTCCTCGAAACGAAGCAAACTGCCCCCTGATCTTGATGATGGGATCGGACCCTACTTCACCGTTTGGGATAACCACACTCAGACCGGTTGCCGCACCCTGGATGGCCCTGCCCACGTCAGCGATTGGCCTTGCCTCTAAATTTTCCTTGACACTGATGGTAGAAACCGCACCGGTGAGGTTGCCCCGTCGTTGCGTGCCGTAGCCCACCACGACGACCTCATCGATGCTGCGATCGCTGGGCTGGAGAGCCACAGTTATACTCGTGCCGGTAACTTGCACATCTTTGGATGCAAATCCGATCATGGAAAAACGGAGCGTACTGCCCGTAGCGGCGGAAATCGCAAAATTACCGCTCTCATCGGTACTCGTAGCTGCCTGCCCCCCTAATACCGAGACACTTACACCCGGCAATGGCCCTTCCGGCCCCGTTACCGTTCCCGTAACCGTTTGCTGCACGGCCGCACCGGCTAAGTTTGTTAACATTGCGCCCGTTGCTCCCGAACGGTCGAACATGGCTTCCGCCTCGGTTGAACCGAAGACCCAAAGCATCACGCTCAGCGCAATCATCATCGAGAATCGTACTAGTTTTCTCATTTTTTTAAGCGTTTAGTTAGTTAATGCTGTTATATAAATTAGGTGTGAAAAGAAATTATTCGAAATCAGGATATAACAAGTAGCGCTTACGCATCACCTTGTAGGCCGCCAAATCCGCCGCCCAAGACGCTCTGATCTCTGCCTCCGTCTGTCCCGCGATTAGCTGCTTACGCAGTTCGTCGGTACCCGCCAGCTTGTCGAAAAACTCGGGACGCGAGAAAAACGTATCCTTGAAGGGAGCCTTCTGGTAGAAATCAATCAGGTATTTGAGCGTAAAGGTTTGTTCCTGGGGGTCCAGATCACGAAGGTCCAGACCATGGCACACCTTGTCTTGCTGCTCCACATGGGCCGCCATACCGGGGCGTGTACCGGGCGTGAATGCAAAGTCGCCAAATATCGGATCGGGATAACCCAGTACCTGGAAGGGCCAATCCGTGCCGCGCCCCACACTTATATCGGTCCCCTCAAACAGGCATAGCGACATGTATAGGCGTACCGATAGCTGGTTGGGCAGGCTAGGCGACGGGACAACCGGCAGCTCATAAGGTGTGCGGTGGTCGTAATCATGCACCGTAATGACTTCCAGATCGCACTGCGCGCCACCATCGAGCCACCCCTCACCGTTGATCATCTTGGCCAATTCACCCACGGTGAGGCCATGGATCATCGCAATCTTGTGGTAGCTTACATTCGATTTGAACTTGTCGTCTTTACGCACCGGCCCATCCACCTGATCGCCGTTTGGGTTGGGGCGATCCAGCACAATCAATTTTGTTCCGTTGTTTACACACAACTGCATCACGCGGTGCATCGAGGTGATATAGGTATAAAACCGCGCGCCCACATCTTGGAGGTCAAACAGCATCACATCCACGGACGCGACGATGGAATCGGCCTTTTCGTTTTTTCCGTATAGCGAATACAGGGGTAGGCCGGTTTCTTCATCGACGTCGTTTGACACCTTCTCTCCCCGCTCGATATTGCCCCGAAAACCATGCTCGGGCGCAAAGGCAAACCGTAGGTCCACCCCCTTTTCAAGCAACACATCCACTAGGTGGCGGTTGCCCACTACGGAGGTTTGGTTACCCATCAAGCCCACTTTCTTGCCTGCAAGCAAGGGAAGGTAACGATCGAGTTGCTCGGCACCCGTTCGGATGGCAATTGCTTCGGTGGTGTCAGCATTATCGCTAACACGTTGCTGCGCATTGCCACCACATGCCCATGCCGATACCACGGCAAACGATGCCAAAGCTAGAAATCTCCAGAGACTTATACTGTTTTGATTTGCAGAAAAAGAACCCATGCGCTACGTAATAAGGTCTACACTAAATTGGACAATACAATGATAGGTAATATTATCGAAAGTTATGCATGTTTTTGAGTGTTTTTTATAAAAACACGCAAACAAACAATAAAAAGGCGTCAGCCGAAACGGCCTATAATCTTACAACAAGCTGTTAAACAGAAAAATAAACAAATCCTAAACTTGTCGCAATAATCTGAATTGCGACTTTATGCAACTATTTACGGGGTTGGAAATGAATAGCGGTAAAAACCACCGGCCATCGGGAAGATCAATCCAAGAATATATCACACATCTATTCCCCAATAAGTGCCTTCCGAAAACTCCGCCACCACCCAACATCCAGGCCAAGCTCAAAAAACAACAATCCCCGGCAAGCTCTCATTCCCTAGCCGGTCTACCGCTGTCACCCTCACCTCCACCAACTTTGTTTCCCCGTCTGCCGCATACGTAGCCAGCTTTAGCATCCTTGCCTCATGTGGCAAGATAATATAATCCCAACGGTGGCCATGGCGATAGTACACCACCCATTTGAATACACTGTCTGGTTGGGTGTGCGACCAACTCACCTCCACTTCACGCCCTTGCTTTTCCTGTATAACCATCGGTGCATCGGGCGCCTCATTACCCAACCAAGGGCTGGCTGGCACCAGCGCTTCTTGTTTATACGGTCCCTCTAGAAGTCCTTGTGCCACCAGCGGGTTACGGGTGAGCGAAGAGATGCTCCAATGCACCGCACCTTTGCTAACCGGAACGATTCCACGCGTCACCATGATTTGGTTGGTCACCTCTTTAAGATTGGCCTCATCACCACCCCTCCCTACGTTCATGCCCGGCCAGAGGTGGCGACCCAGCGTGTTTTCCTGCTGCCACCAACCCAGCAGCACCGGAAAGCTTTGGGGGATTTGCGATATCGGCCAATATAACTGTGGCGTGAAATAGTCTATCCAGCCCTTGTTCAACCATAGCCTGGCATCGGCGTAAAGCTTGTCGTATTGATCCATGCCCTCAATACCGGAAGGATAGCCCGGCCGCCAGATTCCGAATGGGCTGAGCCCGAACTTCACATGTTTTTTGGTTGCCTTGATTTCGCGGTATACCCGTTCGATGAATTGGTTGACCTGACTTCGCCGCCAATCGCCCCGCGAAAGCGTCCCCCCGGTCTGCTGGTAGGCTCTCCACGAATCATCATCGGGAAAATCTGCACCGCCATTGTAAGACTCATACGGATAGAAGTAGTCATCGAAATGCACACCATCGATATCATACCGTTTCACGATATCCATCACCACTTCCGCCGAATGGTCTTGTGTGGTTTTCTTTGCTGGATCGAACCACCAGTAGCCTTCCTTGAGTTTGACTACCGACTCAGGCATCTTGTTGACCAGAGAGGGCAGCTCCACCTTGCCCGCAGCGACATGGTGGGCGCGGTAAGGGTTGAGCCACACATGCAGTTCGAGGCCCCGTTTGTGTGCTTCATCCACCCAAAAGGCCAGCGGGTCGTAGTAGGGATTTGGTGCGGCACCCTGCTTACCGGTAAGGTAATACGACCAGGGTTCAAGTTTACTATCGTATAAGGCATCGGCCTGTGGCCGTACTTGGAAGATGACCGCATTGAAGTGATGGCCCGCCAGGAAATCCAGCAACGCACGAGCCTCTGACTGCTGGTCGGCAGTGCTCAGTCCCGGTTTGCTCGGCCAGTTGATGTTGGCAACCGTTGCCACCCACGCGGCACGAAATTCGCGCATCGCCCGCGGCGCCTCAACGCGGGCCAATGAATCCATGGGTATGAATGCTCTTGCATTACATACCGAACTGCACACCCCCAATAGCACCCATAGAACTGTTTGTTTTATCATACTTGGTCTTAATTTAACTACCCGCTACCGATCACTCCCCGTCAACCTCAGCTAAAAACCCCTTCACGCCATCCACAATACGCTCGGCCACTTCGCCATGGAATTGAGGGTCCAGCAACCGTTCTTCGTCGGCCGGATTGGAAAGGAATCCTACCTCCACCAAAACTGTGGGAAACTCGGTGGGCACATTCAATATAAAATTAAATCCACCCACATTGCCAAAATCGGCTAACCCGAGCTTCCGCATTTCCACGAGGATATGCTGCGACAGTGAACGGTACGCATGGTGGCGATAGTAGGTAGATACACCCTGCACCAGCGGGTTACGGGAAGAATTGCAGTGGATACTGATCAACAAATCCGCTTCCGATTGCCGGAACTTGCTCAAACGGTAACCATTACTAACCGATTGGTCGCGGGTACGGGTCATGATAACGGTACTCCCCGCGCGTTCCAAGGCCCCCTTTAGCTTCATTGACATGGCCAAATTGAGATCCTTTTCCAACACACCCGTCATGCCCGCTGCACCCCGGTTGCTGCCACCGTGTCCAGCATCCACGGCCACGGTAAGCCCGCGGAGGTCGAGCATTTCGGGGCGTGGCTTTACGCGGATAACCAATCGATTTCCTTCATAACCTACCCGATACCCCCATAGCTGCCTTTCCTTCAACTCGATGAATACGCGGAAGATCTCTTTGCTCACCTGCTCGTACCACACGTTCTCAATAGCCACGAGGCCTTCCTTTTGGGTAATCCAATTACTGTTCGAAACGGCCCCGTAAATATCGACCACAATACGTGTGGGATGTTGTTGTACGATATGCGTATAAGGGAGCCGTTCACCCAAACCGATCCGTACGAAATCATATGTGCTATCTGAAGTTACCGACCAGCTTCCGGTGAGTGAATAAGGGCGGAAATGCGCACCCTGCTGCAGACGCAGGCTATTCACCGGGATGTATGCTTGCGTCTGTTCGGAAAGCCGCACCCGATACATATCGTTCATCCGACCTGTCACTTCCAGCTTCACCAGGCTATCAAGGTCGCCCATTTTAGCGCCGCCCAGCCGGTCAGCACCCAATCCGTAATACAGCGGCGCTTGCCCCGTTGCGGTAAGTCCCGTCAACACGTGCGGTTGGTTAAGTACGGTAACCCGTTGGCTACTCGCCAAGGATACCGTTTTATCGGTTGCCCCGTCACGGAGGTAGAACAACACCGGTTGCGCTTTAAGACTGTCGGATGGTTTGACAATATATTCGCCGCGGTAGATACCCGCCACACCGGTCTCAGCGGTGTCAGCTTCGAAAAGGGGGGCACCATTGTAGAACGTCGCTTCCATGCCCGGCGTTGCCTTCATCTCCACCTGCAGGGCATCGCCAGGCTGCAACCACACATCCCCTTCCGGCAATATCCGTACATGCTCGATGGAAAACCCTGCCGTAGGTTGCGGCGGCTGTGGCCTTTCATAAACCACTACCATGCGTTTGCGCAAGGTATCCACACCCGACACATGCCATACCTGCAATTCATTGGTCCCCACCTGCAGATGCAATGGCGCCGCAAAGACACCCGTACTGTAAATCGGCACCTCGTTGCCATTAAGGAACAGTGCTCCCGAAGGATCGGCTATACCACGAAAGTAAACCGGTGTATCCGCTACGACGATACTGTCTTTTATAGGCGACATCACGTTTAGCCTTTTTTTCTGCTGTCCAAATGCGGTGGACAAACCGATGCCGACCATACATATCACAAACGCGCAAAACACGCCGGGATACGGTTTCCATTTATTTTTTGGTTGTATAACCCGCCCGGATGGCGGAGTCATGCCAGTAGCCATTTTCATTGTGTTTAACTGATTTACCTTTTGGTAAAGCAAGGATAAGAAAAATAGCCGAATGTATTGCGTGTTTTTGCATTTTCATTAAAAATATTGCAAGAATGCGTATTCTATATGTATGCAGGTAGGCTGTTCCCTAACCCAAACTTTTTCCCTAAACTTGCATAATGGAAGCTGAATCATTGTATCCGTATTACACAAAACACCCTGCCATCAGCACGGATACCCGCAATATCCTGCCCGATAGTCTTTTTTTCGCCTTACGGGGCGAACGCTTCAATGGCAACCGGTTCGCGGCGCAGGCGCTCGAGGAAGGAGCCAGTTATGCCGTGGTTGATGAGCCGCAAGCCAATGATGACGAACGCTATCTATACGTCGCCGACGTACTCTCGGCCCTTCAGGAATTGGCCCGCTATCACCGCACCCGGCTTCAAATTCCTGTAATAGGTATTACGGGCACCAACGGTAAGACAACGACAAAGGAATTAATCAATGCCGTGCTGTCTCAACAATTCCGAACCTATGCCACCAAAGGCAATCTCAACAACCACATCGGTGTACCGCTTACCATCCTTTCGATCACCGCGCAGACGGAAATTGCCATTATTGAGATGGGCGCCAACCACGTAGGAGAAATCGCGCTTCTCTGCGGAATTGCCCAACCCACACATGGACTGATCACCAACGTGGGCAGGGCCCATTTGGAAGGTTTCGGGAGCTTCGAGGGCGTCAAGAAGGCAAAGGGTGAGTTGTATGACTACCTGGCCTCGCATGGTGGTACGCTATTCTTGCAAAACGACAATTCTATCCTCCGTGAAATGGTGTCCAGCCGCACCGTCAACCAACTGGTCTCCTATGGCTTCTCCCCGGAAAACAATGTTTCGGGTGAGCTGGCGTCGGCAAACCCGTTGTTGGATGTCCAGTGGACCACCCGGGGAAGTGGAGGCTTTCACGCCATCCACACCCAACTGACGGGCGCTTATAATACCGAAAACATCCTCGCCGCCGTGTGCATTGGCTGGCATTTTGGCGTGCCATCCGAAAAGATTGGCCGCGGGATAAGCGAATACGCGCCCACCAACAACCGATCACAGCTAACGAAGACCGAACACAACACCCTCATCTGCGATTATTACAACGCCAATGCCAGTAGCATGGCAGCAGCCCTGGAAAACCTCCGTACATTACAAGCGGACCAAAAGGCTATTGTGCTGGGCGACATGTTTGAAATGGGCAACGACACATACGAAGAACACCGTAACGTCGTAGAAGCGGCCCGGTCGGTACAAGCGGCCCGGACGCTATTCGTAGGTAAAGCATTCTACGAACACCGTGGGCATGCCGGCGCCGAATTCTACGAAACCACCGAGGCCGCGAAAAATGCCCTCATTCAGCATCCTATCCAAAACGCGTTGGTACTGTTGAAAGCATCGCGCGGTATGGCCTTTGAAAAATTGGTGGAAACCCTGTAAACGCTGTCCGCTACCGCACATCAGGTGTTCGATATCGAACAGTTTGATTTTAATAGACGGCGTAACAAACTGTTTAAAAATAAGTTATGTTTTTGGCACGGCATTATATGGTAGCGGTGGAGTAGTCCGAGGTCGGCTACCGATCACAAGGAAAAGAAAATGGATAGAGCATTACCGAAGAAAAGATGGAACAGTAAACGCATCACGATGGTTGCGGGAGGTGCAGGAATCTTGGCACTTATCGCTGCCAGCTATTACTTTACCTCCGGCAACTCGCGGCTCAATGTGGATGCAGAGCGGATTACCATATCCGAGGTAAAGGAAGATTCTTTCCGCGAGTTCATTCCGGTGAATGGTACGGTACTGCCCATTACCAGTATCTTTCTAGATGCCTCAGTAGGCGGTCGGGTAGAAGAGAAGTTCGTTGAAGATGGCGCCAAACTTGCAAAAGGCGATCCCATCATGCGGCTCTCGAACACCGATTTGGAGCTGAGCCTGGTAACGCAGGAAACCAACGTATACAACAACCTGACCCAGATGCAAATCGCCCAAACCGCCGCGCAACAAACATCCATTGCTAACCGCAACCAACTGGCCGATGCTGAAAATGCATTGAAAGAAGCCAAACGGGTATATGATCTAAATAAAACGTTGTTCGAGAAAAAAGCAGTTGGTTCGCAGGAATTCCAGCAGGCGAAAAACAATTATGACTATCAATTGGAGCGTACCAAGCTAACCCGTGAAAACATTGCGCAGGATTCCATCCGCAGTGCCCAGACACTCGAACAGAACAAACAATTGTACGCCAGTGGTATGTCGGCGCTGGAACTGATGCGGCGTAAGGTGGGTGACCTGATCCTGCGGGCACCCGTGGATGGGCAGCTGACCTCCTTCGATGCCGAGATCGGCCAAAGCAAAAACCCCGGCGAACGCCTCGGCCAGATCGACGTACTTACGGGTTTCAAGGTCCGCGCCGATATTGACGAATACTACATTTCCCGAATTTATCCCGATCTCGAAGGAGAATTCACCTTCGCCGGCAAAAGCTATAAACTGGTCATAAAAAAAGTGTACACGCAAGTGACCAATGGACGCTTCCAGGTAGATATGGAATTCGTAAACGAAGTCCCCGAAGGCATCCGCCGGGGCCAGACGCTCCAAATCCGCCTCGCCCTCAGCGATGAAATCAAAGCAGTGCTGCTGGCAAAAGGCGGATTTTACCAGCAAACCGGTGGTAATTGGGTTTTCAAGCTGACCGCGGATGGCAAAACCGCCTATCGTGTGGATGTACAATTGGGCCGCCAGAACCCGGATTATTATGAGGTGGTTGGCGGATTGGAGCCGGGCGATAAAGTGGTAACCTCAAGTTATGAAACGTACGACCGCGTCCAGGAGTTGAGCATCAATCAGTAACCAGTCATGATCAAGAACTATCTCAAAATCGCGTGGCGCAATCTGGTAAGGAACAAGGTGTATTCTTTCATCAACATCCTCGGATTGAGCGTGGGAATGGCCTCCTGTATGCTCATCCTGATCTGGATAGCCAACGAGGTAAACCACGACCAGTTCCACGAAAAGAAAAATCGCATCTACGTCGTCAACAACCGCGATGTAAACGAAGGCGTTGTCAATGCCTGGAACTGGACACCAAATATTATGGCACCCTCCCTCAAACAAGACTTCCCCGAAGTGGAAGACGCCGCGCGGGTTGATGCCGGAAACACCTTCCTCTTTACGGTAGGCGACGACAAGCAGAAGCAGCAAGGCGCCTTTACCGATCCGGGGTTCCTCACCATGTTCAGCTTCCCCTTCACACAGGGCGACCCCCATACCGCGCTAAATGAGCCCCACAACATTGTCTTGACCGAGAAACTGGCCAAATCGCTGTTCGGCGATGCGGATGCCATGGGCCAGCTCATCAAAATAGACAGTACCGACCAGTTTACCGTAACGGGCATCATGGCCGATCTTCCCAACAACACCCGGTTCGATTTCGATTACCTGCTGCCCTGGGACTACAGCGTCAACCTTGGCTGGCGCGATAGCTCGTGGGCCAACAATACCCTGCAAACCTATGTTTTGCTGAAAGAAGGCGTATCGCAGGCGGCGTTTGATCAAAAGATCAACAGCATTACCAAAGACCACCTCGCCGAGAATCCGCTATATAGCAAGCGGGAGGTATTTACCCAACCGCTCACGGAAGCGTGGCTATACTCCAAACAGGAAAACGGATACTATACCGGCGGGCGCATCGAAATGGTACGCCTCTTCGCCATCATCGCTGCATTTATCCTCATCATCGCCTGCATCAATTTCATGAACCTCAGCACTGCCCGCAGTGAAAAAAGAGCGAAAGAAGTGGGCATCCGCAAGGTGGTGGGTGCACAGAAACAGCTATTGGTGGGCCAGTTCCTTGGCGAAAGCATCCTATTGGCGTGCTTTGCTTTTGTCTTCGCGTTGGCCGCGGTGATGTTGGCCTTGCCTGCTTTTGGCAACCTCGTGGGCAAGTCGCTGCATATCGCCTTCGGCAACCCCTTGTTTTGGCTGCTTTCCGTTGCCTTCATCGTCACCTGCGGACTGCTAGCCGGCAGTTATCCGGCTTTCTACCTGTCCGCCTTCAAACCCGTCAGCGTGTTGAAAGGCCTATTCAAGCGGAGCGGCGCGGCGGTGAATCCCCGAAAGGTACTGGTGGTGGTACAGTTCAGCTTTGCCGTCATCCTTATCATCGCCACCATCATCGTATCGCAGCAAATCAAACACGCCCAGTCGAGAGACAACGGGTATGACCGTAACGATTTGGTGTACGTGCCCATGGAAGGGGCCATCGAAAACAAATACAACCTCATCCGCAACGAATTACTCAGCAAGGGCGCGGCGGTAGCGGTAACCAAGTCCATGAGCCCCATCACCACCCGTTACAGCGATAGCTGGGGCTGGAGCTGGACGGGCAGCACCGAAGAAGACAAGCGCATCGACTTTGTGCGCATGGCATCTGACGCCGATTTTGTCAAAACCATGGGTGCTACACTCACCATGGGTCGCGACATTGACATCTACACGTACCCCGGCGATTCGCTATCCATCGTGCTCAACGAAACGGCCGTAAAAATGATGCACCTCGAAGATCCGCTGAGCACCATCCTGAAGGCCGATGACGAAGACTGGCGCGTGGTGGGCGTGGTGAAGGACTTTATTTACGAGTCGCCCTACGAAAAGGTACAGCAGCTGGTTATTTTCGGGCCGGCAGCGTGGTTCTCTACCATCCACCTCAGACTGAACCCGGCCAACACCACGCAGCATAACCTCAAGCTTGCCGAGCAGGTATTCAAAGCACACAACCCGCAATACCCGTTCAGTTATCACTTTGTGGACGAGGTTTATGCCCGCAAATTTCAGGAAGAACAGCGGGTCGGCACGTTGGCCGCGTTGTTTGCCGGTTTAACCATTTTCATTTCCTGCTTGGGCCTGTTCGGGCTGGCCACTTTCACCGCCGAAAGCCGCATCAAGGAAGTAGGCGTACGGAAAGTGCTGGGTGCGTCGGTGCTCAACATTACGGCCTTATTATCCAAAGACTTTTTGAAGCTGGTAGGCATTTCGTTCCTCATTGCATCGCCCATCGCGTGGTACGCTATGAGCCAATGGCTGGGCGGGTACACCTACCGCATCAACATCGGGTGGTGGGTATTCGCGCTCGCCGGCACACTTTCGATGTTGATATCGTTGGCAACGATCAGCTACCAGGCTATCAGAGCCGCCATGGCTAACCCGGTGCACAGCCTGCGAAACGAATAGAGAAAAACACGAAAGCCGATCAAAGCATCACCGGTTTGCCTGTTTTTACCGACTCATCGCACGCAATGGCTATCCGCAGGCTATCCACAGCCTGTTGGGTCAGCGCATTCAAATCCAAGTCTTTGCGTATTGCTTCAAGGAAAAATCGTTGTTCACGGTTGCATAGTTCCTGATGATCCGGCTCATCGGTGAGGTCGATCCACTCATCGGGTTTCACAAAATCGTTGTTACCATCGATTGCCGCATGGTGTACCCGCAACGACTCTGTTTTGGTGTGGGCCGAGACATTGTCGGAATGGCCTATTGCACCGGCCTCCTTTGCTACGATGGAAACCGAGCCCTTCGGGCCAATCACATCTTTAATGAAAAATGCAGTTTCACTGATCATTGGTCCCCACCCAGCCTCGTACCACCCCACAGAACCATCTTCGAATCGGATTTGCAGTTGCCCGTAGTTATAATTGTCTTCCGGAATATCGTCCGTTAGTCTAGCACCGATAGCATTGACCTGAACGGGTTTGCTCCCGGTCATCTGGCACATCACATCGATGTAGTGCACCCCACAATCGACAATGGGGCTCAAGCTTTTCATCAGGTTGCGGTGCACATCCCACATCCGGCCGTGGCTTTGCTGGTTGAGGTTCATCCGCATCACCAGCGGCTTACCCAATTGTCCGCCCAATTTCACGAAGTGCTGCCAAGATGGGTGGTAGCGTAGGATATAGCCTACCACCAACTTCTTGCCCGTACGCCTCGCGGCTTCAGCCACCCGTTCTGCTCCCTCGACCGTGTCTGCCAATGGCTTCTCGATGAATACATGGCAGCCGTGCTCCATCGCCATAATAGCGTATTCCTCGTGGGTGTCTGGATACGTCGAGATGCATACCGCATCAGGCTTGGCAGCCTGCAACGCCGTGGTATAGTCGCTGTAGCATGGATAGCCACCTCCCAACCGCTCGTTTAACTGCTCCTTGCTGACGCCCCTGGCAACCAGCCCGCAGATCTCAAATCCATCCATATCGTGATAGGCCTGCGCGTGCGATGCACCCATGTTGCCACAGCCTACGACCAGTACACGCACCTTACTACCAGTTTGTTTCATTTCTTTTTTCCTTTGCTTATTTCTTATGCATTTTTTAGCAACATCTGTTGCTAACCCTCCCGCTCCTCCACCGGTTGGTCTCGGAACGAGACCAAGAATACAACCAGCACCACGGCAGCGATACCCGCCGGAACCAGCCAAACCCCTTGCCAATTGAACTGCATGGCCGACCCTTCCGGCAACATAAACCATTCGGTAATCAATCCTGAGATGTACGAACCAATCAGCATACCTATTCCATACGTTGCAAAGGTAATCAATCCCTGCGCAGAATTACGGATCCGGTCACCAGCCACGCGGTCCACATAGATCTGGCCGGACACAAAAAAGAAATCGTAGCATATCCCATGCAGCAGGATACCTAAATACAACAATCCCATCCCACTATCGGCATCACCAAACGCAAACAGTATATAGCGGACAATCCATGCGATAATCCCCATGATTAAAATCACTTTGATACCAAAGCGCTTGAAAGCAAAAGGTATAACGAGCAAAAATAGAAATTCCGAAAGTTGTCCTAAAGTCATCTTTCCGGCCGCATTCGAGATACCCAGATCATTCAAGAAGGGATTGGCAAAACTATAATAAAAAGATAGCGGAATACAGATTGCCAGCGATGAAAGAAAGAAGACCAAAAAGGATCGCTGCTTGAATAGCACCAGCGCCTCCTTCCCCAACACGGAACCTAAGCTTGCGTTCCCTGTCCGGTCCGGAGGTGTGTCGGGAAGTGTAAAGCTCACTAAGCCCAGTATCGCCGACGCGCCAGCAGCCATGTAAAACAGGGAAGCACTGCTTTCGATACCGAGATAACCCAACAACAGTCCGGCAATGATCCAACCGGCCGTACCAAACACCCGGATAAGCGGAAATTCCCTGCCCGCGTCTTTGAGTTGCCGGAACGTAACGGAATTCATCAGGGCCATCGTGGGTGCGTACAGCAGCGAATACAATAGCAGCAGCCACCAGAACGCACCATAATCGTCAGCCCGTGCCAACATAACCAATATCCCCGCTCCCAACAGATGCAGCACGCCGAGCACGCGTTGTGCTGCGAAATAACGGTCGGCCACGAGCCCCACAAATACTGGAGACAACGCCGCGGCAATAGAAAAGTTGGCATAAGCTGAGCCCACCTGTACAGCGCTTGCACCTAGTTGTTCGAATAGATAGGTTCCCAGCGTCACGTACCACGCGCCCCAGGTAAAAAATTCCAGGAACATGGCTAGTGAGAGGCGGGCTCGCAGCGATATCGACATAAAGGCCCCGTCTAACGGTTATAAAATTTCAGCCAATCGATGCTAAACAGCGCCTTATCTCCCGCATCACCATTTACAAACACAACGTAGAGGTCGTGCACATCATGGGTTTCGTCCACCGATCCCATCACCTCTTTCCAGCCATTTTCAGCACCGCTGAAATTACCTGCAGGTATTTCCAAACGGGAAACCACCGGTCCGCCGATACTATCCAGATGCACCTCAATCGTACCTCCAGCACCGCTGGCCTGCGCCCGATAGCCGATCCGTCGCACATGCGTCAGGTCAATGTCCCGGAAAGAAAGGTAACTTCCATTCTGGATTCCGTACACATACGACATAAAGGCCGTAGTAACTGTAGCAATCCGCACATTGCCCGCATCGAAATCTTCCGCTTGAAGCAACGGGTTGCGCAATAGAATGTGATCATGTCCGTTCAAAGGTGGGATTCCGTTCGCCCCGTGGTCCGTATAACGGGCACTAAACAGGTACACGCCATCGGCGTCTCTCCCACTATGGCTATCAAGCCGTAATACGCCTTGGGGTGCCAATTGCTGCTGCCCTGCACCGAGTGACAGGATATAGCGGACCATTTCCCGTGCATCCTCCTCCGCTAATTCGGGGTGCGGCGACATTGCCCGCTCTCCCCAGTTGCCGCTACCGCCATCGATTATTTTGTTAACCAGTAGCCCCTCCGCCCCCGGGGTACCCCTATAGCGGGCTGCCACAGCCTGATAAGTGGGGCCTACCGATTCTTTGTCGATGGAATGGCAGGACCTGCAGTCCAGGTTGGCAATCAGCTGCTGCCCTTTCAGGTAACGCAGGCTGCTCGGATCCTGTCCGCCACTTAATACCAGTGCGGCATCTTTACCATTGGGTATATACCCGAACGCCAGCGACACATCCGCTACGGATACACTGTCTTCCCTATCACTTGCCTCCACCGCATAATCCAGTGTACTGCCATCCCAATAAAAACTGCGATTGGCTGAAGTATGGATGTGGACCTCCGGCGGTGTATTGCCTACGTAAATCCGGTTGGAAGTGGTTCCTTCACCGCCCTCTCCATCGCTTACGGTCAACTCCACATCGTAAATCCCTGGCTTAGTAAACGTATGGGAAACGGTCTCACCCTGCTTGTTTTCGCCTTCCACACGCCAACGGAAAGACAGCTTGTCTCCCTCGTCATGGTCAATGGATCCACCGGCCGATAGTTTCACCGTCAGTGGTGCCGCTCCATATTGCTTATCCATCTCAATGGAGGCGACCGGCCTTCGGTTTCCCTCCGCATATTCAATCCGAACCAAGCGAGCATTGGTATTCTTGGAGAACCAGTTCGTTCCGTACTCCAGCATATAAATGGCCCCATCCGATGCAAATTGCATGTCTACGGGTGCATCAAAGTTCCAGTGTTCCAGAAACGGCTCCATTCCCTTAAAATTTCCGCTTTCATCAAAACTTACCGCCATGACCCACCCACGAATCCATTCGTAGATGAAAAGCTTCCCATCGTAATAATCGGAAAGTTTATATGGTGCCTTCTTGAAATGTTTGCTGTAGTAGACAGGCCCCGCCATTGCCGTAGCTCCTCCATTGCCGACCTGCGGAAAGTATGTTGAGTTATTTTTCCCGTACCAAATCATCGCCGGCTTAGCCGGCGGCAGCTCCTTCAATCCGGTGTTGTTGGGCGATTCGTTCATCGGCTTCGATGGATCCTTGCCGGGACCGAGTTCCCCCGTCGCGTAATCGTATTTGCCGAAGATCTGGTTGTTGCCCAAGAAATATGGCCAGCCGTAGTATCCCGGTTCTCGCACCTGATTGATCTCGTCAAAGCTCATCAGCTCTCCATCAGAAGCCTTCATTTCCGTATCCGGACCGACATCCCCAAAATACAGATAGCCCGTTTCGTCGTCAATGCTATAGCGATAAGGGTTACGTGCGCCCATCACATAGATTTCCGGTCGCGCGCCCGCCGTGCCCTTTGGAAACAGGTTACCTTCCGGTATCGCATATCCCCCGCCGGGCAGTGGCTTGATGCGCAGGATTTTCCCCCTGAGGTCATTGGTGTTGGAGGCTGTAGCCTGATCGTCTGAAAGCTCCCTCCCCGGGCGCTCATCCACCGGCGTATACCCCGCTGTTTCTTCGGCGTTGGTATTGTCGCCCGTGGACAGGTAGAGGTTACCTGCCCGATCAAACTTGAGGTATCCCGCTGAATGGCAGCAGTAGATACGCTGCGTGGGGATTTCCAAGATAACCGTTTCCGTCGACCGCAGTAGGCTATCGTTCCGGAACTCCATCCGCGATAGCCTGCTCACTGCCTGCTCACCCGCCACCGCGTAGTAGAAATACAGCCAGTGGTTCTTCTCGTAATCCGGATCGGCAACAACCCCCAGCAGTCCGTCTTCGATACCGCTGAACACCTCGAAATTGGCCACGGCGCGGAGCTCCTTTGTAGCATCTTTGTATAATCGCACCCCGCCCTTGCGCTCCACGAACAGCACGTCATTGCCCGGGAGGATGACCATCTGCATCGGCTCGTCGAGCCCTTCGGCAAGCACCGTGCGCGTGTAGCGGGTGCTATCGGGCGCTACCGTAGGCCTACTTTTTCCGCTGTTTGTGCAGGAGAAAGCAATCGCCAAGACAGATGTTGCTAAAAAGAGGATGGCAGGAGCTTTAAAAGCGAAGTCTGCACAGGAGTATTTATTTTTACTTTCATTCATGTTTATTACTATTTTAACGATTGGTACTCCTGTATCACCACCGGCCCGACCAAACCTGCAGGTAGGGAGGTCTGCTCCTGTCCTTTATACTGGATGTATTTCGGGTTGCCCTGCATCATCTCTCCCAGATACCGGTTCCTTTCTGCGGGGGTAACGACAACCCGAATGTGGTTATGCCCGTTTTTCAGGAAATCAGTAACGTCCAGCCGGAATGGCGGCCAGAGGCATGTTCCGACTTTTTTTCCATTCAGGTACACTTCAGCCGTATGATACACCTGCCCTAGGTCAACAAAACAGGTGCTGCCTTTGCCTTTGCGGTATTCAAAATCGGCCGAGTATATCCCCGGTTCGGAGCTATATTTGAGGAGATCGTGTTCACGCCAGTCGGACAAGCTGACTGGGGCCATCCGCTTGTCTCCGGCCTCCATATCCCAGCTGTTGATTTCCATTACGGCGTGTACGGGCAGCTGCCTATCCGGTTGCTCCGCGCTGCCGGGTAATGGTGCATCTTTTGAAGCAAATGCTATAATGGCACTGAAGGGCTGCAGTTCATAGGCCATCACATTTCCGCTACTTCTGATCACACTGCCGTCTTCCGGATTCAGCCAGTAGCAATGGGCAAAGCTTTCATCAACCGTCAATCCGATCTTTTTTACTTGACCTGTTTTATTCCAGATAAAGCTTATCCGACTACCGTCGCTCATTTCCCGCTGTGCTTGCCGGGTAAAACCATAATCATCATTGAACGTAATGGCACCCCGTATGTCTTCCGCCCACCCAGCCATCTCCGCAAAAGAAGGGAACTGCGCGATCTTTCGGTTTGCCAGTACCGTCCGGAAAATCTGCTCCACGGCCGCATCGCGTACCGCGTGGTCAAGGTAACCGGGCTGTTTTGACGGGAGGTCGCCGATTACCACCACGTCGGCATGATCGGCGGCCAGCCTGTCGACATGCTCCGCACTGCCGAGGGCCATATAAGGCACATGGGGTATCACCAGCGCCTTATACACATTCTCTCTTATGTGGATTTCCCTGTTGCGAACCGTCGCATCCACCAGCGATTCATCATTGATGAAATTCCAGGTAATGCCCTTTTTCTCCAGCTGGTTGATAACCGGCCACACATCGGTAAACCAACGGTGGATAACGGTCGGGTTCCGAACATTTGCAGGTCCGGCAATATCCAGCAACCCGTTGATGCAGCTCTCCTCGGGGTTATGTAAGATACCGGAATAGTCCAGGTTGATAAAAGGGAAATAAATAAGCACATCCGCCACTGGCTTACCGGCCTGCAGCACGTACTGCGACCTTGCCAGCAGCGTATTGATGTCTTTCATATACTTCCAGTAATTGTAACTTTCGCTGAAATTGGTTGAAAAGTTGAAGTTTTTGAACGGTGTGGACCAGGCGGTCCAGCCCTCTTCCCCGTAGTCATCGGTCTGGTACCGGTAAGGTGTACCGTGGTATACCAGCTGGTTCACGCCCGCAGCAAACGCTTTGTTGGCAGACGCCCTGATGACCTGGGGGGTTACCGCGCCGGCAAGCTGGCTGAATACGAACGCCTCGGCAGCAACGATGGGCCGGTTATAAAGTTGTGCACCCGAGGTAACCAGCTTGAGGATTGCCTCAGAACCTCTCCCAAACAGTTGTTCCGTTTCAGGGATAGACGCCCGGCCACTGGCACCGATGATGTCCACTTTAATGCCATACTCTTGGGTCCGGTGTTGCAGCCCCCTCTTTTCCGCCCATTGGCGGCTCGTCTCGGAGAACCGCTCCTTATACAAATCAGAAATCGTCAGGTCGTAATCATAGCGCAACCGCCAGTCTTCTTTCGTAAAGCGGAACCGGGACACCGAGTCGCTACCAAAAGAATAGACGTTGTCGTATCCGGGTATTGCGTTCACGGCCAGCCAGGGCCTGACATCGTATCCCCGCTTGTCTTTAAAATAACGGATGAAATCATCCGAAAGAAGCCGGTCGGCGATGAATTCCTTGCTGTCGCTGAATACCGCACGGAAAGGCTTTGCATAGTAAGCATCCAGCCCCGTACGCTGGCCGAACAGCCGCTCAAACGTATTTTCAAGGACCGCGGCATCAAAATGATCCGCTACCCAACTGATACCGGAACTGCCGATGTAAGCCGGCTTTTCCCCGTTGGGGACCGCATAAAACGCGGTGACCAGCCACCTCGCTCCTTCAGGCACCTGCCAATGGATAACGCCCTGATCCGCATACCGGTCCAATACCATGGCGGACGCTGAATCGAGAAAAACCTTTCCGTCTGCTTCGCCAGTGATCTTCGCCGCTGTAATCGTCAGTAGCCTTGCGTTTGACAGATCCACTTTATGATACGAGTGGACACCGTTCCTAAGACGGTCTGAATAGTCATAGGTAACCGGGGGCACACTCATGGCCACCGATTGGTTTCCCGCCACCGCCGTATCGGCTGTCGCCAGTGTCAGCAAGCTTTCGCTTTGCTGCAGAAACGGGCCTCCCATTGGCCATCCACTGCCGGCATTCATGTCAACCATAATCCCGGATTTAAGGGCCTCTTCCATAACAGCAATCACATGCCGGTAAAAGGCAGGCGTATCCCAGCTGTTAACCAAGTCCATCCGGGTACTTCCGGGGTTAATCCCGACGGTCAACGGCTGTATCTCGACACCGGCAAACCCCTTTTCCGCAAAAAGGCGTACTTCACGCTTCAGTTCGCCCGTATCCACGTCATTCCCGGGCCACCACCAACGTGTAAAGGGGCCATATGATAAGGGAGGGGTTTTGAAAACATCTGTCCGGAACCGGCCATCGACGGCACTATCCTGTTTTGCTGGTTCCGCACCGGGGTAGCGCTGGCCAATGCGTTTATATCCCGAAGCCGATACAACAAGCAACACCATCCATCCCGGTATGGACAGCCGGAACGCCCCCTGAAAAAATTTCTTCATCATGCAATTCGTCATTAGATTTTCAAACACCGGCTCTCACAATAGCGTTGCTCAATAACCGCCTAAGTGTATGGCTTAATTTCTGTAATTTTCATGATTTGTTAGTTGTCTTCTTTTCGTTAAGTCACACGTGCTCATCAATTATTTTTTTGATCAATTACCGCCAACAGTGTCAGGAAATTATCCACCAGAAAGCCCTCATATCCCCAGCATTCCCCATTCCACGATTTCCAGTCTTTCGTCATGTCACTGCCCGGACAATGCCCCTGGAAATCCCCTTTTTTATAACTTTCCAGCATAGGCATTAAAATCGTCTCTGCTTCCTTTTTCATGCCCAGCTTATAAAGTGCATGAATCGTATAATAGGCATAACACCCCGTTGCACCACCATTTTCGTAAACCTGAAAGGCTCCATACCCAAACCGCTCGTCGGTATCCGTGTAGTCTTCCTTTGGAATGGGCAATAAATTTCCGGGCAGCCCTAACCTGAAATCCGTAAACCCTACCGTTTCCATTTTATCGAGCATCCGCCTCATGATATCTACCCCTTTCTTTTCTTCAATAAGCCCATAGCTGATCGCTATACTATTTACAAAAACAAAATAATAGTCATGCAAGCGGCCGTCCTCACTTCTCCATCCTGCCAGCACGCCAGTCTCCGGGTTATAAAAGCTGTTAAAATAATTCGCTTTAAGTTTGGTAGCAAAAGCGCTAAAATACCGATCATCCGCTGTCTTTCCCAACAGATGCGCGAGCTTTGCTAACAATAAGCAGGAACGATATGCCAAGGCATTCGAGTACGCATCATCGTGTCCGAAACCGATGGTATCCCACCAGTTTGCAGGCCGCTTTACGCCATCCCAACTGCCGGAATTACCGGATAATCCGTACTCTATGATTCCATCCCCATTTCTGTCGGTAGTAATCATTTTGGCTGCCCAGCGCCGGATATGTTTATAATTTGCCCGGCCCCAATCCAAGTCTTTTGTATGCAGCACATAATTGCAGGCAGCCATGACCACAGACGGCGCGGTATCGCAGGAATCATATTCACTTTGCCATCCTCCTGCCGGGTTCATATATCCCACCTCACCATATCCTTTCATTCCACTGAAATACCGGTTTAAAGAGGTACGCACCAGATCCATCGCCGATACCCCTTCCACCAGTTCCGGTGTATACTGTGCCATCTCGGCATATAAATAAAGCGTAAAGGTACAAGCGTCACTGGCAGAATTATTTGCCAGGGAATAGATCCGCGGGTTCATTTGAAAAATATTAATGAAGTTGCGCCTGAATCCATCGAACCTTGTATCATGGCTGATACTATCCAGTTCGGGATAAATAGCGACCGATTCGAAAGAATAAGTGATGTCCTTATGGTGCTCGTCAGCAGCAGGAAAAGAAAGCGTTATAAAGGGTTTATCGGTATACCTATCTGCATCATACGACAGCGTCACAGAAGGATCATTACAGTATACTCGAAAGCTTCCCATACCCGGAAAATGCAATACGCAGGGAAATTGCATCACATTTTTTTCTTCCATTATCCCTAACACCGTACAATGGTTCACTTTCTGCGCAAAGGTAATCGTAAATGGCAGAGCATCTGCGTTGCTTCCGTTCCATTGGGTCCGCAGCGAAAACGACCGAGGCGATGCACTGCACTTCCACAAGGGAATATCCGACCGGTTCGCCTTTGAAAAATAGGCGACGCTATCCCGTTCGATACGACCTTCATAGACCTCTCCTTCAGCGGGATCCGTTCCTAAAATGGTATTAACCGATAGCATACCTCCTCCCAGACTGTCTGTCGAGAAAAAAGTAAGTGCCGGTCGATCCTTTTCTAGCTGGATTTTGAAGAATGGGGATTGATAACCAAAAATATCATCATTTGTAAAAACAGCTAAGGATTCTGGTAGGCTAAAGGCAATGCCAGCCATTGCTGATTGCTGAATGAACTTTCTTCTTGTGATCATAACTGAATTATTTTATCGGGGAATATTGAATACCGGTTTTCACAGATTCCCTAAGGGGTTGACGCAAGTTCCATACTAGCCGGGGTATTACATAACCATAGCAGATCAAAACCAATCGCTTGTTGTTGCTCTATTTGTTGTTCTATCACCCTTTCCAACTGCTTCCTCGACAGGCCTGAATAATTTAAAGGGATGTACCATAGGGTACCCTGCATAACTGGTCTGGTTTTATGGCCGGGTTGTATTTGATTAGGAACTGTTTTATAATACGCCTTATACGACTCGTAAGCATCCAAGCGATCTTTGTGATCTATTGGCGAACCACCCACATCATTTAAGTATGCACCCACTACTTCTTCAGTTGGGTTCATCAGTGGATAATAGCCCCAGTTAACGATGCTCTCACCGTACTTTGAAGCAAGCTCAAGCTTCTGTGATAACCAGTTTATTTCCGTAAATACCCGCCATTTTTTAGGTCGATGTTTTTCCTTCTCCATAGCCAGCGCCTCAGACCAATCGTTAACATCCGCTTGTCCGGTCTCTACATTTAACCAGAATTTAGTCCCTGCACTTTCGCACGCTCTTGAGAATGCAGCAAAAAACGGCTCCCTTTCGGCTAAGGTGTAAAATGAAAGATGCTCTGCTCCTGAATCCTGTAGCATCAGGATATCTATACCGGTCTCTTTTAGCGTGGTTGACCACCATTGCTCATACTCAGAAGGCTCTAGGTATTCGTACCCGCGTAGTTCGTCTTTATCCAGCAAAAAGAAGGGGGAAATAGTGACCATACTCCCTGGTCGGACATGATGGCATTCATCAACTATAGACTTCCATACTTTTCGCCAAAAAACAGATTTTTCTGTTTCAGTAACTTTAATAGGATTGATCTCGTTGTTCAAATACCACCCCCAAAAAGACGGGTGTTGACCATATCGCTCATGGTATGCTGATATATACTTTTCGGTCTTCGCTATTAAACTATCAGCACTGATCTTTCCATACCAATCTCCGCCCGATAGGTTTAAATCACTTATTACCCGCATACCCTTTTTATCGGCAACGGTATATATTATTTCCAAAACATCCGGCTCGTCGTTTTCCGATGTAGTGATGCAGGACGTATATGTAGACAAGATGACTAAGGAGATGACGGTATATCCAATACGTTTCATTATTTCAAGTTTTTGCTAAATGGTTATGATGTTCATGTTGTACGCTGTTCTATTGCCCCACTACCGCTATTCAATCTTCATCGTTGACGAGGGTAAAGGTATATCGTCCCGACGTCAGGTCTATTACTTTCATATCGTCAGTTTCTCGAATAATGTTGATGCGAGCTGTGCTTTGTCGAATCGCTTTCCCACCCTCTCGCACCTCTCCTTGTCTGCCCAGAGGCAGGAAAACCGTGGCCGTCGTATTATTCGGGATATTCACTTCCCAGTGAATATGCTTTCCTTCCCGCTTCCAAGACGATTTAATGTTTCCATAGCGGGATTCATGATGTACGTCTACCCAATCGAGATCCTCCGGAAAAATAGGGTTCAAATTCACGTGCTTGAAACCCGGGCGGTCTTCGTCAATACGTAACCCGCCCAGCGCCTTATAAAACCAAGCGCCCACATCGCCAAAAAACGGATGGTTTCTCGAATTTTCCCCGTCCCACCTTTCCCATAAAGTGGTGGCCCCTTGTTCTACCCAATAGCCCCAGCTAGGATAAGTCCGCTTACTTACAATCCGGTATGCAACATCGCCATGGCCATTATCCAACAACGCATTAATAAGGTATTTGGTACCTAAAATTCCACAGTCCAAGTGAAAGTTGTTGTTTTTGACCAAATTAACCAATGCATCAACTGTTTCGGTCAAATACTCACCGGCCAATCCCTGATACACGGCACAAGATAGTGCGGTTTGACTCCCATTTCCATAAATCCCATTCCCGCGATAAAATTGCCGATTGAACGAAGTTTTAATGTCCTCTGCTAATCGCGCATATTGGGTCGCAGCGTCGGAGTCGCCAAGTAATGTTGCCATTTTCGAGAGGATTTCGGCACCTTTGAAATAGTATGCTGTCGACGTAATCTCAGCGGGGGTCTCCGTCTTTGCCGGGCACCAGTCGCCCAGCCCCCAAGCTACGATGTGGTGCTCATTTGCCTTGGTAGCAAGGAAGTCGATATAACGCCGAATTGATGGATACTGCTTTTCAATGATCGAAACGTCTCCGGTATATAAGTAAGTATACCAAGGAATTAAAAATAGCGAACAATCCCACGCAGGGCCATTGCCGAAGAAGTACCCCCATCCAGCAGTGGGGACAATGCCCGGCACCTCACCCGACGGTCGCTGTTCATCGGCAATGTCTGCAAGCCACTTTGTATAGCCGTGGGCCACATCATAATTATAAAAAGCCATCTCAGCCGCGAGGTGTGCATCACCCATCCATCCGTTCTTTTCCCGATGGGGGCAATCCTCCGGATAGCCGTGGAAATTGGTGAGGAAGGAATGCTGTGTATTCGCATGTATGGTATTCAGCAACGGGCTGGACGTGTTGAAAGAACCTACTGGGCTGAAATCCGTGTGTACCACCATCGCGGTAATGATGGCGTCAGCGACACCTTCAGACAGGCCTGTGACTTCCATATATTGGAAACCGTGATACGTAAACCGAGGGCTCCAAATGTCCTCGTCCGTACCTGCGGCGATATATTTATCCGTCTGAAAAGGAGCGTCGTAAGCGTACATCCCGATATGCTCCTGATCAACGAGTCCATCAGGGGTAAGTCGCTCCCCATATTTTATCGCAACTTCAGTCCCAGCCGGAGCGGTAATTTTCAAGCGGACGTAGCCGGAAATATTCTTTCCCAAATCATATACGCGGTGCCCCGGTATTGGCTCGGTCATCGCTATCGGTTCAATTTCGGAAAGCTCTCTTATGGGCGGCATCAGCTGGGGCTTTAATCCTCCCAACGGCCCTGCGACCTGCTCAGCGGGAGACCATCCACCATCTTCAAATCCCACCCGGTTCCAGTAAGGCTTTGCATTGCGGGCATCATAATATTCCCCTTGAAAAACGCTGTTAAAATAAATTGCCCCCCGGCCCGTTTCCCATGTCCCATCGCTTTTGATAACATCCACGGTGCCGTCCAGGTACGTGATTTCCAGCTGTGCCAAAAGAGCCGGTCGAGCTCGCCACCCCGCCTGATCAAATGCCCAGATTGTCCGTGTGGGCATATTATACCAGCCGTTTCCAAGTATTGCACCCAACGCGTTTTTCCCACTATGCAATAAGTGGAATACATCGTATGTTTGGTAGAGTACCGTTTTGTCGTAGCGGGTGAATGCAGGATCAAGGACATGGTCACCAACCTTCTGCCCGTTGATATACGTTTCATTATAACCGATGCCGCTGATGTAGAGGCGTGCTTGAGCAACGTGCGCGCCCACTGAAAATTCCTTTCTGAACATGGGAGCCGCATTCATCAAGGTATCCAGCTTGCCTCGCTCGCGATTCCCGGCAAATGCTTCCCAGTTTTGGACCTTAGGTGCACTAATCCATTGAGCCTGCCAATCGGAATCGTCGAGCAGCCCGATTTCCCAAGTGTGCGGCTTACTGTATGTACTTGTATGGCCTTTATCATCCCACACCCGGACCTTCCAGTAGCACCGTTGCCTGGAGACTAGTTCTTTTCCTTCGTACCGGATGTCCAGCGACTGCGATGAGGCAATCTTGCCACTATCCCATAAATCGCCTATGTTATCGTCCAGTAACGCCTGGGATGACGATACCAGTATTTGATAGGCAGATTGGTATACCCCCCGCTCATCCCCTGTGATTTGCCACGACAAACGGGGACTTTTTGCATCGATGCCGAGTGCCGTAGTCATGGACTCGACGGTTAAATTCGAAACGCCGATACTCGCTGCTACCGCTATATGGTGAGCAACTGCCAAGAAAAAGCACAACGCGATCTTGTGATAAGCCACTTGCATGTCTTGATGGTACGGTTTACTTTTCTTTCCCGATGGCCCACTCCATATTAGCGGGGGCGTTTACAATCCACAACATATCAAACCCGAGGGCTTTTTGGTCCGCTATCTGTTCCCTGATTGTTTTCTCAATCGCCTCCTCAGACCATCCTTCATACATGACTGGCAGCCACCATAGCGTACCCCGCATAAGCGGCTTGGTCAGCGAACCGGGTTGTATGCCACGATCTTTGATGCCTTCATAATATTGTCGGTAAGACGAATAGCTTTCAGCCCGTAAGTTAGTCGGTATTTCAATACCATCTACACTAAACAAGAATGGCCCAGCACTTGCCGTGGGGGTCATAAACGGATAATATCCCCAATTGATGATGCGCTCTCCGTATTCCGCGGCTAATTCCAATTTCTGGGCGAGCCACTCGGTGGGGGTATACACCCATTTCTGCGTTTTGCTTTGCTCCATCGTTACCGCCTCTTCCCAGCTGTCTGCATCGATTTCGCCACTTTCCACGTTCAGCCACAATTCGCTCCCCGCCTGGTCACAGGCGTTTTTAAATGCTTGGAAAAAAGGTCGCCGATCCTCCAGCGAAAAAAAACTGAGGTGTTCCGCGCCCGAGTCCTGGAGCATCAGAATATCAATTCCGGTATGGGACAACGTCTTCGCCCACCATTGTTCGTATTCAATGGGCTCAAGAAAATCGAAACCCCGATGCTTATCCCTATCCATGATATAGAACGGCGATATCGTTACGACACTTTCCGGTGCTACTTTCTTACATTCGTCGACGGCAGACTTCCATATCGCCCGCCAAAATCCCGAAATCTCCGTTTCTAGCGGCGGCTGTAACGTGAGCTCATTGTTGATATACCAGCCCCAAAATGAAGCATACTCACCATACCTCTTATGGAATTTAGGGATATAGGTGGCGTATTGGGTTGTAACATCATCTACGGTATGTTTCTTGTAAAGCATACCTCCCCCCATATTCAAATCTGCCATTACCTTCATTTCCTCTTCTTCCGCTATGGCGTAAATCATCCGCAAAACATCGATACTCCCTTCTTTATCACCATCTTTTTTATCCACTGTATTTGGTGGAACGACGTTGTTGCTGCAACAGATCACCATCCCGATCATTGCCACTAGCCCAATACTCGTAAAAAGTGATAGCCCATTTTTCATAATTGTTATTTTTTTCTGTTTAACACTCAAATGATATTACCACCCTGGATTCTGGTTAAGTCGGAAATCAGGAATGATAGACGCATCTGTAATAGGTATCGGAAAAATTAAAAATTTATCCTGCCAAGCGTTCCTTCGTTCTACGACAAAACGATTATAGGAGAATTCAGCCGTTTCGCCGCCATTAGCAACGCGCGTTAGCTCAAAATCATCAACAAACCCGGCAGACCCTCCCGGCCACCAACTGAAAATTGTCGCTGTTTCGGCAGTCGGTCCCGTCGTAAAACGAACCGTCTTTTGCACCCAACCGCCACCAGCGGACTGCAAAGCGTTTGTCTCACTATCGCCATGCTCCCGAACGCCCACAAGCCCCCATTCCGCCGTTGCCTTTACCCAGACACTCAGCATATAATCCGTATTAGGGGTCACGTTCACTTTCCGAAAAACATGGCCCCCATTCGGCATTGCTATTGCTGCGCTACCTGCGTAGCTGTCATCGGTTTGTACAGTAGCCTCTCCTTGTAGCGTCCATCCTTGATTTCCATCTTCGAACCCAGCGTTGGATATATTGACTTTCCCTGCTCCAGTCTGCCTGATTTCCATCCCCGTAACGAGCTTGTCGGTTTGGTCGAGGATCTTCCACCTTCTGACATCCCAGAATCGGTGCTCTTCCCAAACCAATTCCACACGTCTTTCCCGTCGTATTCTGTTCCGCATCGATTCACGGTCTAACGCTGCCGGAAGATCAGGCATATCGGCCCGATTACGAATGGTATTGATGGCTTCATACACTTCGTTTGTCGGCCCGTTAACCTCATTTTCGGCTTCAGCAAAATTCAAATACAATTCAGCCAAACGGTACTTCTTGAATTTTGCCGCTGACATTTGGTTAATAGCCAACGACGGGTCGATAAACTTACGCAAATAATATCCGGTGTGCGTGTTTATCCGATTTGGAGCTGACTTGATTAGTTGATCCGCACCTCCGACAAAGGTCTCTACCACATGGACTTTGCCGTTGATATTGTCATAAGCTGCGCCGTTGTACCATACCGTCGCATAAAACCGAGGGTCTCGGTCAACATATGGATTCGCCTCATCATATCCTGAATCAGTATTAACACTAGGAATAAGGTGATCCGCGTCCTCATATCCCAATATTGCAGGCATCCCCGTGCTTTTCATATCATAACTATCCACGAGCTCCTGTGATGGAACACTACCGATCATCCACGAACCGACTTTGCTGGGCAGTCCGGTGGTTGTAAGTGGGATATCACCGTCTTTTATTTCGAAAATCGTCTCCCGATCTCGGGGAGATACGTTTATGTCGGACGCATTTAGAAAATAATCACTGTAATCATCAGCAAGACGATACTGTCCGCCAGCTAGTAAAGCGTCGAGTCCTTCTTTTGCGGCGGACGCAGCAGCGCTCCATTTTTCTATCGAATTCTCTGGATTCCACAATGGACTTGCATTGTACAGTAACGATTGTGATTTTAGTATAAACGCCACAGCCTTACTAAACCTCCCCCGCTCGTTTCCTATCGTAATCCTGATGGGAAGATCCGGGCTAGCTATCACTTGGTTACATTCGTCTACGATGAAGTCTATACATTGCTGAAAACTAGGGCGCGTCAGTTGTGTATAATCAAAAGCAGGGGTGAAGGGTTCGGTCACAATAGGCATCGGCCCAAACTGCTTAATGAGTTCAAAGTAAAAGAAAGCCCTTAGCAGTTTTGCCTCGCTGACCTGTCGCTGCTTTTTTTCCTCATTTGCATAACTTACGCCATCTATGTAAGATAAAAATACATTGGCATCCCTAATTCCTTGCCAAAACGTGGTATACCGATCCTGTCCTCTACCCCAACTGCCGGGTTGCGCTATAGGGTTGTAGCTAGGCGTCAAACTACCAATAACCCACGAGGATGCCATAGATGGCTGATTTCCTGTTTCACTGTCTCTTGCCTCATCGGTAAGACCAGCTAACCACGACCAACCAGCGTAATGAACAAAGTAGGTTGGTACCGACAAGTATACGGTGTTTAGATAAGCTTCCGCCTGTATTTCACTTGCGAATACGTCATCGATTGACATTCTCCCGTCGGGAGTGATATCCAAGGGATCAGTAGTACATGACAGGAAAAACAAGCATGAAAATCCCCAAATTATAATCTTTTTCATAATTTAAAAAATAAAGTTGACACCGAAATTAAACATTCGAGTAATCGGATATGTAAATATTGAAGTTACCTCCGGATCAAAGTCGTTTACCGGCAACCGATCCCACGTTACGAGGTTCAAACCATTGGCATATAGACGCAAGTTCTTCGCTCCGATTTTTTTAGACCATAGCTGCGGAAACGTATAACCAATTTCAACATTCTTTATCCGCAAATAACTGCCATCATTAATGAAGAACGAGTTTTGGATTTCGTTTGGATTCGTTTGTGTGGTTAATCTAGGGTACCGAATTGGATCCCCATTAGCGACACGTTCTTCCGTCCAACTTTCGAGATGACGCTCGCGAAAATTATTATGCCCAGTAGAAAAGACACCCCAGCCCCCGTAGTACTGCGAGACGTTAGAAACGCCTTGAAGCAGCACACTTACATCAACGGCCTTATATACAACATTCAGTGCTACTCCAAATTGATATTCCGGCACACTGGAATACCCAATTGGGGAAACATCCTTTTCATCAACTACGTTGTCATTGTTGACGTCCACATACTTAAAATCACCGGGCCGCGGCTCGTGACCCGAGATATTTTGCTTCGGTGAATTCGCTATATCTTCCTCATCAGTGAAGTAACGATCGACAAGGTATCCGAAATTCTGACCGATACGAAAACCCGTTTGACGGTATTGATAAGCAAACGACTCATCCAATAAAGGTTCGTCGGCGAAAACCTGTCGATTGGTGGCGTAGTTTAAATTCAGTTTTCCCAAAATAGATAAATCTGAATTTATTGCCTTTTTATAATTCAATTCAATCTCGTATCCTTTATTTTCTACCACCCCAATGTTAACTGGAGGCAATACAGATGTAGGCAGCCCGTTAAGCACCGGAATCGTTCCCCGGTTGCGCAGGATGTTATCCCTCCGCTCCTGATAAACATCAACCGTGACATCAATGGTATTGAAAACTTTTAGGTCTACCCCTACATTCACCTTGTTAGCAACCTCCCATTGGAGTGCCTCATTCTTTAACAGCCTGGTAGTGACACGTTGCCCAAGTCCAAGACTGGATGAATAGCCGCCACCGCCAACCTGTACATCATCCAGGTAAAGAAAGCGCCTTGACCCAATCCGGTCATTACCGACTCGGCCGTAGGAAGCGCGGACTTTCAAGTTATTCAAGAAGGAGACATCATCCATGAAGCTTTCATTTGAAATCATCCATGCTACGGAGAAAGCGGGAAAGAAGCCAAACCGGCGGCCCTTTTTGAACTGTTCCGACCCGTTATATCCCATATTGAACTCGGCAAAGTACCTTGAATCATATCCATACGTAATGCGATTGGATATGCCACGAAGATTATAAGGAAGCTGTGCGTCGATGATGTTTTTTTGCTGTTGATACATCAATAACCCTGTGAAATTATGTTTTCCTACCGAATTAGCATAGTTCAGGTAACCCTGAAAATTCGATAACGTTGTAAAATACCGCGCACCGGACAGGGATAGCGGCGTTGTTTTACTGTCACCCATATTCTGGAAACGGACTGTATAGCCTCCGTCTGCTGTAGGCTCAATTATTTGCACTAATTTCAGATACTCCCGGTTAGCCATCATGTTATTTGTGGTCTTCGAATCAAAAGACATCCAAGCTTTTGCAGACAATCCCTCGACAAACCAATTCAAATCTTGCTCCAACCCAAAAGTTGCCATGATGTTGTTTCTGGTTTGTTGGACATACCCCGATCGATTCAGTGAACCATATGGTGGATAAAACCCTCCCTGCCAAGTAACAACCTCTCCTTCGGGAGTAAGCGGTCCCGGCACGGTCGCGTTTTGGTCAACCGTTAGTTGTGCCAGGATGTGTAAGGCCGGAGAAACATCGGACAGAAAATCTAAGTCATTGTAGATTCCCGCGGGCATATTCTGCTTTTCCAGATACCCACCCAAATTTAACATGGCCTTCAACGATTTCGTCAATCGGATATCCACATTCGATCGGAAATTGTACCGGTCTAATTTAAATGAAGGATTATAACTCAAATCTTCTTCGGTGTTAAACATCCCACCCTGGTTTAAATACCCTGCGTTCACGAAATAATTGACGCGCTGGCCAGCGCCCGAGACATTGAAGTTATAGCGTTGCTGTGTTGAGTAGTCACGTAACAAAATACCTTTCCAGTCCGTGTTTGGGAAGCGGACTGGATCGTCACCCAACCGATAGTGCTCCAATATTTCTTCGGAAAAGGCATCCCCCATTCCGTCGTTTCTCTGCATCAAGTTTCTAGTTCGTGCGTAATCATATGAACTGACGAGCGATGGAAATCGAGGAAAATCCTGCGCGCTTACCTCGGTGGTAAAACTGATTTCGGGAACGTCAGATGTCCCTCGTTTGGTCGTTACCAAGATGACGCCATTTGCACCACGTACACCAAAAATCGCCGTAGAGGAGGCATCTTTCAAAATCGTTATCGATTCAATCTCATTCGGATCAATATACGTGAGGTCGCGTTCTATGCCATCAACCAAAATAATGGGATTTTGGGCATTGATTGTCCCTTGCCCCCGAACAAATAGCTGTGTAAGATCTCGGCCCGGTTCCCCACTCCGTTGAATAGCTGTCAAACCAGGCAGCCTTCCGGCTAGCGTAACGGCTAAGTTGGCAGCAGGGCTCTGTTTGATCTCTTTGGTTGAAATGGAGGCAATAGCGCCTGTTAACGTCGATTTCTTCTGTGTACCATATCCAACGATAACCACTTCTTCCAAAGCAGATTGGTCGCTCTGCAATGTGACGTTAATTACGGTGCGGTTGCCGACCTCGATTTCTGCTGGCGAATATCCAACGGCAGAAAAACGGAGTGTATCTCCTGCTGCTGCAACAATCGAATAAGCTCCCTCAACGGTAGTCGCTGAACTCACGCCTGTGTTTATAACGGTAACGGTAACCCCCTCGAGAGGAAGGCTTGCCTCGTCTGTGACCACTCCGCTGATTACTTCTTGGTGAGGATTGTTCGCGCCGTCATGGTGTCCCAATATATGTATCGGGAAAGGCAGGGATTCCAGGGGTAGCAACATCGGTAAAAGTAGCGCTAAGACCGTGAAATGCCACCGCTTTTGGAGCCCGGAGCCCGCTGATTTAGAATTACATTTCATAATTTTTAATTTTAAGATTAGTACCGGCAGGTGCCAGAATCGCTCTGCACACCCAATGTGTCTGTAATTGTGTCGCATAGTGACATTGTTTCATAATTTTACATTAGTTAATCTGGTATAAAATTGGCTATGTTGGATTCATCTGCTTAGTTTTAAAGCCATCTATGGCAAAATACACGATATATAGATAACAAATAAGGGGTAAGCAAAAGGAAACGCCCCAATCGAAACGATCGATTAACAATCCCTGCAAATAAGGAATCACGGCACCGCCCACGATTGCGGAAGAAAGTAAGCCAGACGCCCGGGTAGTGTAAGCTCCTAACCCTTGAATCGAAAGTGAGAATATAATAGCAAACATAACGGCATTGCATAATCCGACGCCGACCATGCTCCAAACGGCTACATAACCCGAGGACACAATGGAAAGTACAATCAATGCAACGGAAGCCCCACCTACCCAACGGAGTACGATAGGTGACTTGACGCTTTTGAGCACCATTGCTCCAATCAATCTTCCAATCAACATTCCGCCCCAATAAAAAGCCACGTAATTATTAGCCCGGTGCTCTTCGATATGCAGCCGGTCTGCAACATAATTGGTGAGGAACGTACCAATAGCAACCTCGGCACCCACATACATGAATATGCCCACCAAGCCAAAATTTAAGTTACGGAACGAGAAAATTCCCCGTTGAGCCGGACCGTCTGTGGACGACAAACGCGTCACATGATTGCTAATCTTTGGCAAGGAGAGCAAAGAAACCAGCAATGCGATGAGAAACAACACTCCACCTATTGCCAAGTAGGGTATGCTAACGGCGTCGCTCGATGCGTTGGATTCGGATAACCTGGACAGGATAAAGTGGGCCCCGAAAAGAGGGGCTACCGTAGTACCGATGGAACCCACGCCTTGTATCAGCGTGAGCCGCGACGAGGCAGTTTCGGGCCTTCCAAGTAAGGTAATATATGGATTTGCCGCTACCTGCAATAGTACGATTCCAATAGCAAGCACAAACAAAGCACCAAGGAAAAGGGCGTACTGATGTAATAAAGCGGCCGGGAAAAACAACAATGCTCCCACCCCAGCTATCGCAAAACCGAATACCATTCCTCGTTTATAACCGACCTTCTCGACAATCCTTCCGGCGGGAATGGACATCACCGCATAAGTGAGGAAGAAATAGAATTGCACCAACGACGACTCGGCGTAGTTTAGCGTGAACCCGGTTTTAAAAAATGGCACCAACGTGTCGTTCAAGCAGGTGATGAATCCCATCATGAAATACAGCACAGCCAATGCGATTAGCGCCGGTGTATAGCGCCGGCCGTTGGTATTGGCCGTTATCGGATCATTTATCGTTGTGATCGCCATATCCGTTTTCTTATATTACCACAGCCTGTTGCTTCGCCGAAATGGCCTCCATCGTTTTCCACAGCTGAAACAATCCCCGCGGCACATGGAAACACCCTTTCCATTTACCACCTTTCAGCGGAAGGAGCACCTCACCGCGGCGATTGAGGTAACCGTACCATTCGCCGCCTTCCGCATCCGGAAAATGAGACCATGTGTAATCATGAAGTTTATTGAACCACCGGGCACACCGCTCATCGCCGGTATGCAGGTACCCTTTTGCAAAGGCAATCATTGCCTCGATGTGTACCCACCACAGTTTTTGGTCCCACTCCAATTGCTGCATCGGCTTCCCTTTTACATCCAGGAAGTAAAAGATGCCACCATGCTTTCTATCCCAGCCATATTCGACAAGCTGTACGGCGATGTCGGTAGCTTTCTTCACCAATGCGGTATCACCGATGCGTTTGGCAAGATCCATGACAAACCACATCGCTTCCAAACCGTGGCCGGGATTAACCAGCCGACCTTCAAACGAATCGGAAAACCGACCGTCAGCGGTAACGTTTTCCAGAACGACACTGAGTCCTTGTTGGTAGAACGTATCCATCACGGCTTGGATACCGTAGCGGATGGTGTCGTCCACCAGACTCGGTTCAATCAAGTGTTCGATCTCGAGTACCAGGTTACACAGAATCATGGGCAATGCAAAATTCTGCAATGGCCGTGTATCCGGATATTGCTTATTGTATTTTCCCTTTGGATCGGACCGGCGTTTCAAGATATTATGAAACGTGGCTTTTGCAAGTGCTGCGTAGCTGTCTCGTCCCGTAGCTTTATATAACTGCCCGAAAGCCATCGCGGCAAAACAGTCTGAAAAGATGTTATACGGCTGCACCAAGGGCTTGCCTTCCCGGTTTAGGGCGAAATACCAGTTCCCCTCGCCATCCGTACCATGGGCTTCGAGGAAATTAGCACCGACCAGTGCTGCTTCAAGCCATTCTGGCCGCTTTTCAACGGTATTATAAAGCATCGCCAATGTCCAAACTTGCCGGGCCTGCAGCCAAATGAATTTATCAGTATCATAAACACAACCTGCCTCATCCAAGCAGGTGAAATAACCTCCATACTCGTTATCGAGCGAATTAGACAACCAAAAAGGAATTACATCGGTTAACAATTGGCGTTTATATAAGTCCGCCAGCGCATCAGCATTTGTCATATTTTTCCAGTTCACAATAATGAATATGGCTTATAATTTATGACTGCTAAATAAAAATATATATTTTAATAATCCAAATTAATTTTAAATTATTTTTTTAATTACTTACGTTTTATTAATTTATTTCGTTAATAAATGGCGGTTACTCCGTCAGAATAACCGATGAAGTTTCCCCGACAGGAAAAATAGGGTTATTTAACGGTGCTCCTATTGACAGTTTTTAATTTTTTTAAAAAAGCCTATATTTGCCCACCGAAGGTAATACATATCCAATGACAACGACTTTCTTTGACGAACTGCACGGGGCCGAACTTTCGGGCGTGGCCTTCAAAAATGTGCAACTCAAAAAACAGATACTGGCCCATTTTGCAAATGAGGGGAACACGACACTTGCGGACCTTAGTAAAGAGCTCAACGCGAGTATACCGAAGATAAGCGACCTCGTTAACGGACTCATTGCCGATGGGCTGGCCAAGGACTATGGAAAATCAGATTCGGGTGTCGGCCGCAGGCCAAATTTGTATGGTCTGGAGCCCGATTCAGCATTCTTTGTTGGTGTAGAGGTGAAAAACTTTCAGGTAAACATCGGCCTTATGGATTTCAAGCGCAACCTGATAAAGACTCGACAGGGAATCCCATATGCATTGAACAATACCGAAGATTCATTGCAAGCGTTATGTGCGATCATCGAAGATTTCATTAAAACAAGTTCCGTGGAACGGGAGAAAGTACTCGGAATCGGCGTTAACCTAGGTGGGCGCATCAATTACAAAACAGGATACAGCTACAGTTTCTTTAACTTCCACGAAGACCCACTAAGCAAAATCATAGAGGCGTCTATAGGTATCCATACCTTCCTGGAAAATGATTCACGGGCCATGGCTTATGGCGAATTCTGCAGCGGAGCGGTACGTGAAGAAAAAGATGTGCTTTTTGTGAACCTGGACCACGGCATCGGTATGGGTATTATGGTAAATGGGCAACTCTATTACGGCAAATCCGGCTTTGCGGGCGAGCTCGGACACATACCGACATTCAACAACGAAATCCTCTGCCACTGCGGGAAAAAGGGCTGTCTGGAAACGGAAGCTTCGGGAGAAGCGATCACCCGGATATTCAAGGAGCGACTCAATAAAGGGGCAACTAGCATCGTCACAAATAAACGTCCGTCGCCGGAAGAGATCAAATTGGAAGACATCATCGAGGCCGCTAATAATGACGACACCTTAGCCATCGAGCTCATTACCGAAGCCGGCGAAAAGATCGGCAAGGGCATGGCCACGTTGGTTAACCTCTTCAATCCCGAATTGATCATCCTTGGCGGCGCACTAGCATCAACGGGCGATTACATCCGGTTGCCCATTAAAAATGCACTGAATAAATATTCGTTAAGTTTAGTCAACAACGATTCGCAGATGATCATCTCCAAGCTGGGCCAAAAGGCCGGCGTTATAGGCGCCTGCCTGTTGGTGCGCGACCGCTTACTTGCTATTACTTCATAGCGCGTGGCGCCCAAATAAAAACAGGCACCCCCTAATCGGGAGTGCCTGTTTGGCCAACGCTTCCTTTTAGCTAACGCCTCCGCGTGCAGCGCTGCAGCAGCCAGCTTACCGCGAAGCTCACCGTAGCGCCGATGGCGGCCAGTACAGCGGTTTTCACCACGTCGTGCATACCCAGCTGGGCCAATACGCTCAGTAGCGTACCGCCACCTGTTCCAATGCCCAATTGGCTGTTAGTCGTCTTCATCGGCCGCTCCTTCCCCATCGCGCAGACTGCCTTCCACCGCCTCCAGCACGCCCAGTGCCAGGGCGAGGTATTTCGCTGTCAACACCACTTTTGGCGGCAACCTTACCGGCGAGGCAATGATGAGTTGGCTGGCCACCGCCAGCGTTTCCTTGATCCTGTCGTAAAGTGTCGTCTCCCGCTCTTTGGGGAGATCGACTGTTTTTATTGTTTCTTTCATATTTTTTAAGTTTTCTGTTTTGGCTTATCGCAACGCGTCCGCATACTCCGTACGCCAGGCCGCTTTTGCGATCATCCTAAAACCCTACCTCATTTTCCACGACCAGTCTGGTATTTCCTTGCTGAATCTCTTCCACCAACAGCGGGTACACGTATTGATATGCCGCTTCCGAGCCCATCACTTGGTAATCTCCATCCAACCGTTGCCAATATGAGCCCGTGAGCGGGCATCCCGCCGTTTCCGTATGGTAGTTTCCGATATGGATAAACACCAGCTGGAAGCTGGGTATCTCGGTGATCTCCACCATGCCCTCGTGCAGCTTCGGGAAGCGCTTGGCATACCTGGCGTTCATGCCCGACCAGTGGTTGAGCGAGAGGCCGTATTCGCCTTCGGGGATGCAGGTAATTCCCTGTATTTTTTCTTTGCGGATACGGTCTTCCAACAGGTAGCAACAGAAGGTGCCACCGATATAGAGGTGGCTGAGGGTACTGTTCTTCCCCTGGGCCACGCGCCTGATTTCAATTTGCTTACTCATCTTCGACCCTTATTTTCCCCAAGAACTGGCTGTCTGAAAACCGGGCGAGGTTACGCTCGGCCACAAAAGCATATACCAGCCATTCGCTGCCCGCGGGTTCTGCCGATATATCCACCGACGCGGAACCTGTATGGCGATGGCTTTCGCCCACCAACAGGTGTTTGGTAGACTCCTGGTAAGCCAGCACAAAAACCCGGTCATCGCCGAAGGCCAGGCTTTGGGGTGCACCGGTATTCCACGAGACCCGCAGCTGTCCGTCCGTGTACGACGAAATAGTAGCCTCCAAGAGCCGTGAGAGGCCCCCCTGGCTTAACCTAACCTCCGCCGGATTAATGACGATATCGGGATATTGCCCAACAATGGCGTGGCGCGTGAGGTGGGATACCGCACGGTTCAACGAACCCGTTTTATTCCTCCCGTTGGTTTTGTTTGAAAAACCGAGGTATACGATTTCGCGCAGTGGCGTGAGGAAATCCATTGCCATCGCCAGTTTCGCCCGGGCTTCCAGTTGCTTGGCCGTTGGCGGTTTGGATGATTTCCGCGGCCGGCTCCGTAGGTAGTAGCCCGTGGGGCCTTTGCAGGCCACGACGTCACCTACCCTGCCCGAGAAGGTGAACAAGTCGATTAATTTTGCCATGTCTATGTGTTTTAAAAACCGGGGCGGCGAACTCCGCCCCGGTCGTGAAACTTCAATTATTACTGCAATGTGTATGGGCACTTATACCAACGTATGCGACCCCAAATGGATGGTGGCCGATACCCATCCCTCCCGGCCCACGGCAAACACCCAGATGTCTGCCTCATTGCCAGCCATACCTTCGTCGAGCGGGATTTCCACCGTCCCTGCCGAGCGCGGCTCAACCGTATCGGATGTATAGAAGAGATTTTGGGTATGGTCGTGCAACAGCACGTACACCTCGTCATCGCCGTTGCCCGTAAAGCGGCGCACCGACGGGTTCCAGTTTACGGTAACCACGTCGGGGTCCAGGGTTACCGTGGCGTTGCGCAGTGGTGGCAGCGCCCCTTTACTGAATTTGACCTGCGCATAGTCGATCGCGAAATCGGGATATGTGCCGGTCACGGCCCGCAGGTTGAGCGCCATCGCCCTGTTAAAGATCGTGGCCCGTGAATCGTCCACGTTGGCCAGCCCGATTTCGAGCAGGCCTTTCAGGGGCAATAGGAATTCGCCCATGAGTCCGAATCGCTGCTGTTGTGCCAACTGGGCTTCGCTGAACGGCTTCGTGCGCTTCTTGCTCAATCCGCGCATGTAGGGGATGCTGCGCCAGCTGCTGCCGATGATGCTTCCCACTTTTCCGGAGAAGGTGCCGATGGCACCGTTTATGAATTTTGCCATGTTATTTCTATTTTTTGATTAAACCATATGCCGGGCGGATACCGCGGATTTCCGCTACCGGCAAGGCAAACATCGGGCATAGCATACGGGAAACCCAGCCCATGTCCGCAGGTGTCCGGAACTGTCCGGCGTTGTCCTGAAATGTCCGCACCCCATCAGCATATATGTTCCCGAATGCCTTTTTATCCGTGCTGTATGCTTGTTCGGAACTTGGACGGGGCTTAGACGGGATTTGGGCGGGGACCGGAAGGGTGCCGGCCGTCCAAGCTCCGAACAAGACCCGCCTTAGCCCCATCGGGACACCCAAGCCGATTACAGGCGGACTACAAGCGGGGTATGAAGCAGGTTTACGCGGGAAAGCGCACAAAAAACCCGCCGGTACCGGAAGGCGGCGGGTTTTTCAAATTGTCGCAAGGTGATTGTCAACTGGGGCTGCCACCCCGCCCTGCTTCGATGATATCAGCCATCAGGTAATAGCTTTTCCCGCCGATGCGCAACGGACACAGCGTGCCCTGATCGTTGTAGCGGCGCAATGTGCGGTCCGTGATGCGCAGCATCTCCATTACCTCTTCCGGGTATAATAGCCCATGCCGTTGGGCGGGATTGCCCAAACCGGCCAATAGGCGCTTGAGTAATTCGACAAGCAGATCTAACAAAGGCACAATAACGTCGGCTATGCCTTTCCCCTTATGGGGGTACGATAAATAAGCATTATTTTCCATAAGATTTCCTTTCAGTGTTTCTAATTGATTTCCGTATTCGGTATATGTTTGTTGACGGATAGATGTCCGGCACATCTATGTGCAAGGCAAAGTTAAACGGCTGGAGCATATACAAAACCATCATTTATAACGGTCTTACCCACGGCAGTAACATTTAATTTTACACCGTACCAATTTTATATTATCATGAGAAATCAGTTACTTTATGCCATCGGAATCGGTTTGCTCGCTAGCTGTGGGCAAGCTGTAAGCAAACACAACATGCACCCATCCAATCTAGCCGTTCCGGATTCGGTGACCGTTCCGTATGAAGAAGCTCGCCGTATGGTGGCCAATTATGCATCGCATGCTGGCTATGTGACCCGTGGGCAGGACTCCCTACCCAACAGCCGTGCGATATGGTTTAGCGTGGAATTGATCAAATCCCTGGCCGCACAGGTCGAGGCCGAAGGCGGCGACGGCATACGGTTTTACTTTGCGGCTTACGATGACGATTACTCGCAAGTTCGGGACGGTTCTTATGTGCCACCAAAGCGGTATTGGGGTTACAATACGTTGTTGATGGTATCCACCCGGGATAGCGTAGCGAATGGGCAGCACTATCACCGCGATTACTTCAGTGAGGGCGGTGTGGTTGCTAAGAGTGAAAAGGCTGGTTTCATCATCAATCGAGGCAACGTGTGTTGCCCGGATTGCTGGGATGACCCGTCACTGTTTGATCCTGAAACATCAGCAGCGTGCAATTAGCCATTGTCAATATGCTGATTGAATTGGCCTGCTTTGTAGTTGCGTGGCTGCGGCTGCGGCACGATCCGGAACGGCATTGGGCGTTGTTCCCTTGGTATTTGTTCGTGGTGGTCGTCACTGAAACGGCCGGTTTCTATCTTGGCCGCATCATTCAACAACCCAGCAACTGGGTTTATAACCTTTATATCCCGATTGAAGGCACGTTTATCAGCTATTTTATTTACCGGGTGTGCAGGCCTTATGGCCTCACACCCGTTCTCTGGAAAGGATGGGTACTACTCTTTATTTGCTGCTACGCTACCGAGCGGTTTTTAGCCAGCGGGTTAAACGATTATGGTACATACACCATCATGCTGATGAATGTTTCCTTCATCGGTGCCTTTATTGGTTACATCTTCCGGCTGGCGCGGTCGCCATTGCAACCGATGCCGCTGTACCGGCATGCTCCGACGGTTTGGATGGCGGCCATGGGTTCCTTTTATTTCGGCACCTTGGCTACCAACCTCATCGCCGAACTTTTACTCAGTAAAGCATTAGCCATTGGCAATACTTCGATGTACGCAGTGATCTATGCATTTTTTATCCTCTTATTGTACGGTTTATGGATATACTCAATTATGTGCAGGTATCAAAACAGACGCTGACCGGTGTCATCATTCTCGGCACATTATTGTGTGTGCTGTTCTGGGTGATGCTGGTATTATTCACCGTGATGTACAACCGCGTCCGCTCGCTGACGGCCGACCAGGTACGGGCGGGCCGGCTAGCCGAATCGGACCGGGTTACCAAGCGCCTTTCGGAAGCGCTGCACGACGATGTGCAGAACCAGCTTGCATTTGCGAGCAAATTGCTAGCCGACTACATCTATGCCAACAACCGTAATGAACCCACGCCCAGCAATCTGCTCACTACAGCCCGCAATCTCGTATTGGAGAGCATTGAAGAACTGCAAAACGTGGGATTGCTACTGGATGGTAAGCGTGTCATTGAGGCCGGTCTGCTCCACGCCATCAAGCAGTTCGTTTCACACCTCGAGAAAAAGCGTGGGCTGAAAATCGATGTCAGCGCGGATGATATATCTACGGACCAGCTGCCCGACGAAACTGTTCTCGAATTATACCGGATTACCCAAGAGGCCCTTGGCAATGCCGTGAAACATGCCAAGGCCTCAAGAATAACCGTTGGCTTCAAGGAGTCCGCACCATATGTGCTGGAAATCATTATTTGCGACAACGGCGTGGGTTTCAATCCGTCAGGGGCCCATAAACCAACTTCGAGGGGTTTGGAAATCCTTCGGTCAAGGGTAACGGCAATCGGGGCAAAACTCACCATTGACAGCGCTCCGGGTAATGGCACCCTTATCCGGGTGAGCCTGGCCTATCCCGTAAAAACCTGCGGTAAATCCCCTTAAAAAAACAACCAGAAAATCATGCTTACAAACACATCACCAACCATCCACGTAGCCATCGTGGATGACCACGTTTCCACGACCGAATATACCGCTGACTACCTCAGGCAACACGCCGAGCGCATCCATGTAGTATTCACAGCGTCAGACAGCAGCGAAATGCAACACCAACTTAAAACATGTGATCCGCCCCCTGATGTGGTGATCATGGATGTGATCATGCCCGATATGGACGGCTATGCGGTAACCGAATGGCTGGCCAAGCATTTCCCAGACATCCGCGTGCTGATTTATACAGCAGTAAACAATATCGATTCCGCAAAAAGTTTCCTACGTTTAGGGGTCCGAGCATTCATGAATAAAAGCTGTTCCTCGCAGGAACTGATTGACGCCATCTGCGAGTTGGCCGATACCGGTAAACACCTGAACGAATACATATCACCATCGCTCATCCAAAGTGCCAAGTTCGGGTGGATAGAACCAGGTTTGGAAACGGTAACACCACGGCAGCTGGAAATCCTGAAACAGCTGGCTACGGGCCATACCGACGAGGAAATGTATCCGCCCGACCAACTACAGGTTTGATTCCTGAAGATTATTTTTATAGTTCTGTGGGTATAGGTCTTTCAGGTTT
>NZ_JBHEUZ010000020.1:0-75653 GCF_041925275.1 Parapedobacter sp. 2B3
CCGAGCCGATGGTATTGCCGTAAAAGGCGTGAGAGTAGGTCGGCGCCAAAATCTACAACGCCCCGCTGCATAACGCAACGGGGCGTTTCTTGTTTAAGCGAGGGTCCCTCCTATTTACTCTCTTGTCTTGACCGAAAGGGTTAGGGTTTCTAGGTTGTTTTCCACTTCCAATAGCATTGCCAGAAGCGATTGGGGGCCTATTTCCCGTATCCGCCTGGCTGAGCGCGAGATTTGATGAGCCTACGCTCCTAATGAGCGGCGAATCAATCCTGCATCCGTCTCATGGAAAAGCAAGCCTAATCGTAGAATTTCCAAGCAATCCCTACCCGAAGGTTTGTACTGCTCATCGGGTAACGGCGCACCGTATAGTAGCCAGATGGCCATACAAGCTGGTTGGCGGAATTATAGCTCAAAAATAAATTTGCCCGCTTAAGGGTCGCCGTGGCCCATAGGTCAACAATTGGATAGGTAGAAAATTCGATGCCCGTGTTATCATTGTAAAATTGCCCAATATTAATGGCGTAAGAGGGTGTACGGAAGGGCGTATTGAAACGAACGTCGAATCCGAGATTGAAATCCACGATCTTATAAAGCAGACCGTGGTAATAGAAGCTGTGCCAGGTGTATAATTCGGGCACGGCCAGCACCGCGTTATAGTCTGACTTCTGGTACACCGCGTAGTTATCCAAATGGAACCGCCCTAAGCGGAAATTCTGACCGACCGACACTTTAAGGAGGTTGATGCTATTATCCAATTGGGCGGGCTCGATCGTTCGGAACAGCCGTGGGTTATTACCGGGATTATCCACTTCCCGATAATAAAGGTGATCGTTGATCAGAAAATACGCTACTTGCCCCGAAAATCCAACGTGGGCATTTTCATAGGAAAACGAGAAGTTGGTGGTTTTTGTCTTCGCAAATTCAGTGTCCCATTGATGGTAAGTATAGTTGACACGTTGAAACAGCTGTTCGGGGGACTTGTTTTGCGTATAAGCGCCCAATATGATGCGCCCGACAGTGTTGCTCAACAGGATGTCTGCTTTGGCCTCGTAAAGATAGTCCCCGAAATTTGCCCCTTGCACAATCTGGTTTAAGTCGCCCGTTACCGTGATGCGGTCACTGAACCGGTAGCCCACACCCGCTTTGAGCATGCTGTTTTGCAGAAACGCATTCATCCCGCGGTCGTTGTACCAATGCATATCGTGTTGGTAACCCAAGTCCAGCTTCACCTCGTTTTTGATGAAAGCCAGCGATTTTCCGCGGAGGTAGAAGCTATAGCCGAAGTCGTTGGTGATGGTTGTTAGACGCGTGGTATCGGCCGAAAGGATGCTTTCGCCGAAAGGGAAGGCGTCGTTGACATCTTCTTCATTCTTGTAGAATTGAAAACTCCGCGAGCGATATTGTATGCTGTGCGACACGCGATTGGTAGGGAGTATCTGTTGTTCCGGCAGCCCGGCGTTGATGGTATCCAAGCGTCCCATAAACATACTTTGCCGGAGGAAGAGGCTGTTGTCCCGCCAAGTGTGTCTCGGCCGCTCATCACGGGTACCCCGCAAGCGGGTAGATTCGGCGTCGCTCGGGCCACGGTCGGGGTCCCGGAAGAGGGTATCGTTGAGGATAGACCCATTCTCGGTCGACGTCAACTTGTTGAATACGGCGTTGGTAAGCAGGTTGTAACGGCGGCTTTCCGATTCATACCAAGCAAATACCGCTGACTTCAAGTCGTTATACCGCTGGTTGATGTAGTACCCGTCAGCCCGGGCTGCGTGAAATTCGCCGCCGACGTTTAGCCGGGGGGTGACATTTTGTGTCACCTTGGCCCGGATAATCTGGTCGTCGAAGAAAAACCCCACGTTGTATAGTTCCGAAAACGGCGCGCGAGCGCGGTAGTATTTTATGGAATCGGGCTGGTAGAGATAGCGCTCCAAGCTATGGAACCCGGTCTGGAAACCGATGGTCTTGTTGGGAACGAACAGCATGTCGCGCGTGGCCAACCCATAACTCCCTAAGTGGATAGCGGGGTTCCTTGGCTGATTTTGCGGGTTGTAATACTGGAAATTCTTGTGGAGGGTGTCAATCTGGTAGGTAAAAGTACCCTGTTTCATCATGGCCAAGGTGGTGTAGCGAACATACCTCGCCGTATAAATCACGGTATCTTCCTTATTGTCTTCGGCGGCCCTTGCAGAGTCCAACGCACTGCTGAAATCTTCGTCCACCTGGGCATAAAGCCCCTGCAGGAACGAAAAGCAACAGAGCGAGATCAGCAAAACGCGCAGCCGGACATTCATCGTTGCAAAGCTACCAATTCTTTCAATATTAATGTCATTTTCGGCTCGGCAGTAACGGGCTCCGCTACGAAATCCACTTTATAGACGGGTATCATTGCCATGGTACATGCTCAAATAGCTGTCATATCGGCTCGGTGCGATGGTGCCGTTTTCAACGGCAGCTAACACGGCGCACCCCGGCTCGTTGACATGTCGGCAGTCGTTGAAACGGCAGTCATTCATCCGTTCGCGCATCTCGGGGAAAAAATGCCCCAATTCCTGCGGCTCGATATCGATGATACCCAGCTCCCGTATGCCCGGCGTGTCAATCAGCCGTCCGTTATCGGGAAGTAGGATCATTTCAGCAAAGGTGGTGGTGTGCCGCCCCTTGTCTGACCAATCAGAGATGGCGGCGGTACGCATTTTCGCCGGCGGATGGATGGCGTTGATCAACGTGGATTTCCCTACGCCCGAGTGGCCCAGTACTAACGTGGTCCGCCCGCGGAGGAGCGCGCCGATCACCTCAATGTTTGTCCCCTGCAATGCCGATACCTCATAGCAGGGGTAGCCTAAACTGACATAAATCGCTTTATAGTCACTCAGAATTTCCACTCCTGCCTCTGAAAACAGGTCCAGTTTGTTGAAAACCAGCTTCGCAGGGATGTCATATGCCTCGGCTGTGACGAGGAAACGGTCGATGAACCCCAGCGACGTAAACGGAGATGCCAATGTTACGACCAATAACGCCTGGTCGAGATTGGCAGCTATGATTTGCGCTTGTTTGGATAAGTTTATCGATTTACGGATGATGTAGTTCTGCCGTTCGTGTAGGTGCACAATGATGGCGGTGTGTGGAATGGTATCCGTTTCTACGATGATGTCTACCCAATCACCAACCGCTACGGGATTCGTTGTTTTGATGTCTTTGGTGCGGAACTTGCCTTTGATACGGCAACTGTACGTCTCGCCGTCATCTGTAAGAACCTCGTACCAACTGCCGGTAGACTTGGTGACGAGGGCTTTCATTCGAATACCACATTATGTGCCGAAGCGGTTCTTGCCATATCGGCAAAAGTCGGAAAAAAACGCCACAATATCCCTATATTTGTGACGACACCAATATACTTGCTACGTGAAGAAGTTGTTTCTTTTAGATGGGATGGCCTTGATTTACAGGGCCTATTTTGCACTAAGTAAAACCCCGAGGATTACATCCACTGGATTTAATACTTCGGCGATATTTGGGTTTGCCAATACCTTGCTGGAGTTGCTGAGAACGCAGCAGCCCTCGCATATCGCTGTGGTGTTCGATACCATGGCGCCGACCAACCGCCATATCGAGTTCGAATCATACAAGGCCAACCGGCAAGCCATCCCCGAAGACCTGGCGGCGGCTATTCCCTACGTCTATAAACTGGTTGAGGGCTTCAATATCCCCCTCCTCACGTTGGATGGCTATGAGGCCGACGACATCATTGGCACCTTGGCCAAGCAGGCGGAAGCGAGGGGATACACGGTGTTTTGCATGACGCCCGATAAGGACTTCGGCCAGTTGGTGACAGAGAATATCTTCATTTATAAACCCGCGCGGTTGGGCAACGGGGCAGAGACGCTCGGCGTAAAGGAAATTCTGGAGAAATGGGAAATTTCGGATGTGAAGCAGGTCATCGACATCCTTGGCCTTTGGGGCGACTCGGTCGATAACATTCCGGGCATCCCGGGTATCGGCGAAAAGACGGCAAAGAGCTTGATCAAGCAGTTTGGTTCCATGGAAGGCATTTTGGCCAATACGGATCAGCTTAAGGGGAAACAGCGGGAAAACGTAGAGACTTTTGCCGAGCAGGGGTTGATTTCCAAGAAACTGGCCACCATCCAATTGGATGTGCCCATCCAATTGGACGAAGAGCGGCTCTTGCTCGGTGAGCCGAATAAGGAAGCACTGGAACCGCTGTTTGCCGAATTGGAATTCCGCACATTGGGCAAGCGCGTTTTCGGCGAGGAGTTTAATGTGTCTGGACCCCAAGGTGCATCCGGCATGCAGATGGATTTGTTTGGCAACATGGCCGCGCCCAATACCCATATTGCGAGTGTCGGCGAGGAATACGTGCCGCCGGCTGCGGGCAAGAACGTGCATAACACGCCGCATACCTACATTTTGGCCGATACACCGGCTTCGCAGCAGGAGCTGGCGGCGTTATTGTCTACACAGCATAGTTTCTGTTTTGATACCGAAACTACGGGCACCGATGCGAATACGGCTGATTTGGTCGGACTTTCTTTTGCTATCGAAGCCGGCAAAGCTTGGTATGTGCCCGCGCCGCCCAATCACGAAGGCAGAATCGGAGTGCTGGCTCCGTTCAAGTCTGTTCTTGAAAACGAATCGATCGAGAAGATAGGACAGAACATCAAATATGATATCTTGCTGCTAGCCCGCTATGGGGTGGCAGTGAAGGGGTCGCTGTTCGATACCATGCTGGCGCATTACCTTATCGATCCTGACACCCGGCACGGCATGGATATGCTGGCCGAAAGTTACCTTGGCTACACTCCTGTTCCGATTACCGAGCTGATTGGCCCGAAGGGTAAGAAGCAGGGAAACATGCAGGACGTGGATATGGCGGCCATTACGGAATATGCCGCTGAAGATGCGGATATCACGCTCCAATTAAAAACGGTCTTTGAGCCGTTGTTGGCAAAGGCGGAGGCGACCGAACTCGCGCGTGAAGTAGAATTTCCCTTGGTCCACGTATTAGCGAGCATGGAGCGTTGCGGGGTCAAGGTGGATGTCCCCGTGCTCCGGCAGTTATCCGAATCAATGGCGGCTGACACTGCGGTGCTGGAAAAGACAATCTACGAAAAGGCAGGTGTCCGGTTCAACATCGCCTCGCCGAAGCAACTGGGCGAGGTCCTTTTCGAAAAGCTTCAATTGGATCCGAAGGCTAAAAAGACAAAGACGGGGCAATACAAAACAGGCGAGGATGTTTTACTTGCACTGGCACCGAAAAGTGACATTGTCAAAGACATCCTTGAATTCCGGCAGCTGCAGAAACTTAAATCGACCTACGTGGATGCGCTGCCAACGATGATCAATCCGTTGACCGGCCGGGTGCACACCTCGTACAACCAGGCCGTAGCTGCAACGGGGCGGTTGAGCTCTACCAACCCCAACCTGCAGAATATCCCCATCCGTACAGAGCGCGGGCGCGAAGTGCGCAAAGCATTCATTCCTACCGACGAAGACCATGTGATTTTATCTGCCGACTACTCCCAGATTGAACTTCGGCTGGTTGCACATATGAGTGGCGACAGCGGGATGTTGGAGGCGTTTGAAAAGGGCTTGGATGTACACCGGGCTACCGCCGCGAAGGTGTATGGTCTGCCGCTTGAAGAGGTGACCTCGGCCCAGCGGAGAAACGCCAAGGCGGTAAACTTCGGCATCATCTACGGGCAATCCGCTTTCGGCCTTTCGCAAAACCTGGGGATTCCCCGTAGCGAGGCCGCACAGATCATTGAGCAATATTTTGCCCAGTACCCCGGTATCAAGCAATACATGAGCAACACCATAAATTTCGCGAAAGAGCACGGCTATGTAGAAACGCTGTTGAAACGCCGCCGCTATCTACGGGATATCAATTCGGCCAACCAGACCGTGCGCGGTTTTGCCGAGCGGAACGCAATCAACGCACCGATCCAGGGATCTGCGGCGGATATGATCAAGGTGGCGATGATTGCTATCCACGACGAGATAAAAAGGCGAGGTTTGCAGGGCAAGATGACCATGCAGGTGCATGACGAGCTGGTGTTTGACGTGCCAAAAGCAGAGGTACCCCTTTTCAGGGAGTTTGTCGAGCAACACATGAAAAATGCCCTCGCCATGTCTGTGCCCATTGTCGTGGAACTTGGCGAAGGCAGGAATTGGCTCCAAGCACACTAAACCAACGTGGTTATGAGACAGTGGCTGGTTATAGTGTTCGTTATTATGGTTGCGCCATGGAGCGCGCTTTATGGCAGCGTAGATACGACCACGAACGCCCCTGTTTTTTACGAGCGAGGGCCTGAAGACATCATTCGGTTTTTCTATGACGATCATTATTTTTTGGTGGACAAGCATTGCGAGTTCAAGGCGATCGAACGTGTGGGGCGGTATGATTTCCAGCTACAGGTATTTAACGGCGAGTTTACCGATTTTGATAATCAAGGCCGGGTAGCCCTGGAAGGGGCCTATTCAGATGGGAGAAAGCATGGGGATTTTACAGCGTATCACCCCAATGGCCAAGTGAAGTGGCAGGGATCGTTTGCGGAAGGCTCGCGGGTAGGCTCCTTTAATTTCTTTTATCCCGACGGGAAGCGGTTGCTGGAAGTAGCCTACACCAACGAGGGAATACGTATCGTCAATTTTTGGGACCGGCGCGGGCGCCAACGCGTTACCGACGGAAAAGGAAAGTACGACTTTTCTGTGGTAGCCGATGGCTATAACGAGTTTGGCTATATCCGGTATAACCGGAGAGGGAGGGTACTAGACGGATACCCGCATGGCAGTTGGTCTATCGAGTACTTGTTTGACGATGGGAAAGGAAGGAATGCTGGATATGAATATTATAACAAAGGACGTTTTGTGCAGGGGTATGAAGCTTATACCGAGGAGGAATTTTTCGGCGCACCCCGATACGGCCTGTTACCGCTCGATTTTTCCAACCGCGCCGAAGCGATGATCATAAAGAGCTGTACCATCGATGACTATACCGGATTTACCGGATTTCTCGCCGAGCACTTGTCAGCGTGGTTTGACGGTGCTTTGGATGACATGCCGGATCCTACGAAAATTGAATTTACCGTAACGGTGCAGCCAAGCGGCGTACCCAGCGGAATCGCTATGAAAGCGACATTCGATAACAAGCGGTATGCCGATTTGCTGCTCGAGGCCCTGAATGGACTGGGCTATTGGCTCCCTTCATACGCTGAGGGCCAATACATACAAGACACGCTTACCGTAACCATGGAGGCCTTTCCGGACCTTCGCGACCAGAAGATACGGTTTTACGATGTAACGATCCGACGGGAGAAGGGTATATAACCTATTACGTCGATTTTTTTATTTCACGCAAATTATAGGTTGTATTTCGAAGCAAGTTTATCTAAGTTTGCTCATTAATTTTTATAGATGACAATTCATAAAGAGGGATATACCAGCATTGCCATTGTTGTGTTGGTGATTTTTGTTGCCAATGCGCTGGTTCACTACTTTATAGCGGATAGCACATTCGTAGTATGGGTGACTTATGTGCTTTCGTTCCTGTTGTTTGTCACTGTCTTGCAGTTTTTCCGGAATCCGCGTAGACGTATCACCATGGATGACAATACAATCCTTTGTCCAGCCGACGGGAAAGTGGTCGTGATCGAGGAAGTTGAAGAAACGGAATACTTCCGTGATAAGCGGATACAGGTGTCTATTTTCATGTCACCCATCAATGTACACATCAATCGCAATCCGGTAAGCGGGAGGGTCAGCTTCTTCCGCTACCATGCTGGGAAATACCTAGTGGCATGGCATCCGAAGTCTTCCACGCTCAACGAGCGGACCAGCATTGCCGTACAAACAGCAACGGGGAAGGAAGTCCTGTTCCGCCAGATAGCCGGTGCAATGGCCCGGCGCATCGTTTGGTATGTAGGGGAAGGCGCTGAGGTGACCCAGGGCGAAGAGTTCGGATTTATCAAATTCGGCTCGCGTGTAGACGTTTTCCTCCCGTTGGGGACAAGAGTGGACGTCAGTATCGGGGATAAGGTTTCTGGTGGCCTTACGGTTTTGGGCCGTTTCGATTAGGGATTTCTTATGAGGTTTATCCTGCTTGTTTTCATCAATGCTTGTGCGGTGGGGCTATCTATCGCTTGTGTGAATTTTTATTTCCAACACAGCTGGCAGCACTTTCTCGTTACGTTTGCCATTTCATTCGCCATCAGCTTTCTAACGTTCTATTATTTATTCCAACGTTATATCTACAGTAAAATAAGACTTATCTATAAGTTGGTCCACAACCTGAAGCTCGGCAAAGACCTCAAGGACGCATTGGGCGAAAAGATGAGTGATGATCCGATTAACGACGTCGAGCAACAAGTGAGGGATTGGGCAAAGGAGAAAAAGAAGGAAATAGACCGGTTGAAAGAGCAGGAACGTTTTCGCCGGGAGTTTCTTTCCAATGTAGCCCATGAATTCAAGACACCGCTGTTCGCCCTGCAAGGGTATATCGATGCGTTGCAGGATGGCATGATGCAGGAAGACATCGAGCTGGCAACCCAATTTTTAAGAAAAGCATCATCAAACCTCGACCGCCTTTCGTTTTTGATAAAGGATTTGGATGAGATATCGAGGCTCGAAAGTGGACAGATACCCATCAATTTCCAGAAATTCGACCTAGTTGTTTTGGTTAAAGAAATACTGGAGTCGATGGAGGACAAGGCATCAACGCACGATGTCCGGCTGGTATTTAAAGAAAAATACCAATACCCTACCCTGGTAAGGGCGGATCGAGAAAAGGTACGCCAGGTTTTTGTCAACCTTATCAGCAATTCCATCAAATACGGTAAACGCGGGGGGCAAACCGATATACGGATTTACGAACTATTTGAGACCGTGTTGGTGGAGGTGACCGACGATGGTATCGGGATAGAAGAGCGGAACCTGCCGCGCATCTTCGAGCGGTTTTTCCGGACGGACAGGAGCCGGTCGCGGAAAATCGGCGGTTCCGGCCTTGGGTTGTCTATCGTGAAACATATCATTGAAGCACACGAGCAGACAATCAATGTGCGTAGCACGGAAGGGGTGGGAACTACTTTCGCATTTACCCTGGAGAAGGTAACGCCTTCGATGTAACCTTTTTGACGGAAGCCAAATAGGAAAAAGAATTGTTAATTAACATTAAGTTAACATTGGCGTTATATTTTTGCATGAAATATTATGCCCTATGTCGCTAAATAGCATATTCCAATATTTTGTTCCCAAAGACAAAAAGTTTTTCCCGTTGTTTGAACAGGCAAGCAGCAACCTCATTGATATGGCGAAACTGCTGAAGGAGTTGGTAAACCTTACCGATGCCGAGAAACGCAAGGAAATATGCCGGAAAATCGAAGACCTGGAGCACCGTGGTGACGACATTTCACACCAGATCCATTTGGAATTGGGAAAGAACTTCATCACACCGTTTGACCGTGAGGATATCCATACGTTGACGAGTTCGTTGGATGACGTGGCCGATTTCATACATGGGGCGTCAAACCGGATCGACCTGTATAAGGTGGAAAGGATTACCGAACCCATTATCGAAATGGCCGATTTGATCCTGGAGGCGACGGAAGACGTGGCGCGGGCCGTCCACGAATTGCGCAACTTGAAGAATATCCGAAATATAACGGACTCATGTGTGCGTATCAACAGCATCGAGAACAAGGCAGACTATATTTTTGATAAGGCGGTAGGTGAGTTGTTCGAGTTTGAAAAAGATGCCATCGTATTGATCAAGTATAAGGAAGTACTATCGGCCATGGAAACGGCAACCGACAAGTGCGAGGACGTTGCCAACGTATTGGAAAGTATTTTAGTGAAAAACGCCTAATCTCATATTCTTCAGCACCTATGGTCACCACGTTACTGGTCGTTGTTATTATTCTAGCTATTGCATTTGATTACATCAATGGCTTTCACGATGCGGCTAATTCGATTGCCACCATCGTATCAACGAAGGTCCTGTCGCCTTTTCAGGCGGTATTGTGGGCAGCAGCATTTAATTTTGCAGCTTATTTTTATTTTACGGACCACAAAGTTGCCAATACGATCGCGAAGACGGTGCTTGAAGAATACATCACCCTGGAAGTGATTTTTGCAGGATTGGTGGCTGCAATCGGCTGGAACCTGTTTACATGGTATTATGGAGTACCTTCAAGCTCGTCGCACACGTTGATAGGCGGGTTTGCAGGGGCCGGTATGACACACGCGTTTATTTTGGGCGACAGCGTCATCGGAGCAATCAATCTTAACGCTACATTGAAAATCATCTCATTTATTGTGCTGGCTCCGGCAGTGGGGATGGTTATCGCGGTTATCATTACGCTGGTCATCATCAATATATCCAAACGGGCCAAGCCGTCCGTCGCGGAGTGGTGGTTTAAGAAACTGCAATTGGTGTCTTCGGCCGCGCTCAGTTTTGCACATGGGGGTAATGACGCACAGAAGGTGATGGGCATCATCTTCGTGGCCATGGTTGCCGGTGGATACCTGCAATCGGGGGATCACATGCCCGAATGGATACCGTTGGTCTGTTATTCTGCGATTGCGTTGGGGACGATGAGCGGTGGATGGAAAATCGTGAAGACGATGGGGACGAAAATCACGAAAGTGAATGCACTGGAGGGCGTGGGTGCGGAAACGGCGGGCGCGATTACCCTGGGTATAACCGAGCATTTCGGCATCCCGGTATCTACCACACATACCATTACTGGCTCCATCATAGGGGTAGGTGTGGTTAAACGGGTATCGGCCGTGAGGTGGGGCGTTACGATCAGTCTGCTTTGGGCTTGGGTACTCACCATCCCGGTGTCAGCAATATTGGCGGGTATCACCTATACCGTTATCCATTACCTTTTTTAAAATAACAAACGCCGCCCCTCGCATTATACCGTGTGAGCGGCTGTTTCCAAAGATAAAATCGTGAAAGTGTTAGGAACAGAACCAATTAATCTGTAGATTTACAACGCTTTTGCTAGACTGACTTAAAAAATAGACATTTGGGGTTTGGTATCGTGGATGAACTGGTTGTGTTGTTTTAGGGTCCGTTGAGCAGTAAATGCAACTCGTCTGCCGGATGTTGAAGTTTAGTCAGAAAGCCCGATAGGACTTTATCTTGCTGACAATCAGCAAGATGTTTTCGGCTTAGATGGAAATAGCAGCTGATATTGGGTGTTTTTTTTTAGAAAATCACAAAAAGGAAAAAAACTGGAATAGTATTTGCAAATATTGCGGGAATCAAACTATTGGTTATTTTTGCGAGAAATTAGACAATTAAAAATTTTTAACCTTAAAAAAAACAAGAGTATGAATTATTCTACAATCAAAACGGCAGTTGCTTGCTCGCTGGTTGCGGCCTTAGGGCTCACAGATACAGTGCAGGCACAAGAGCCGACTGTATTTGGAGGAAGATCCCAATACAGGACGTGGTCTATCGGTGTGAACGGTGGTTTTACTACACCCTCTGTAATCATCGGCGGATCGAATGCGTTTAACCAAAAAGTAGGTTTCGGCGAGTACAAATTGCGCGAATACTACGGCATTACTGTTCGCAAGCAACTATCAAGCTGGTTTGGCTTGGAAGCTGCTGGTAACCGTGGTCGTATTTTTACGTACAATAACAATGGTGTAGGACACAACATGTTGTTCAACGCTGCAAACGGTGGTGCCGCTGGTGCTTCTTACCAATCTGCAGAAACTTCGGTGCAATACGCGGCTAGCTTGAACGGTGTGTTCCAATTGGCTACGATCGATTTCCTGCGTCGCGAAAATGTTGTTAATTTCTATGCAAGCATTGGTTATGGTCTGATTGCGTTCAATCCCGTAGCGTATACCGATGCTGACGGCTCTGCCGGTGCATGGGATAATTCAGGTGCTTGGGGTGAAGAATACCCTGGTGAGCGTAACCTGACGACTGACCGTGATTTCAAACGCGAGACTTACATCCCCGTAGGTGTTGGTGTGAAATTTAAATTGTCTGACCGTGTAGCGTTGAACTTGGGTTATACCATGAACTTCGTTGATGACAAGGCGTTGTTTGGCCCGGTTGCTAACCGTGCTGCCAATGACAAATTCTCTTATACTTATGCTGGCTTAGAGTTCTCTTTGGGTTCTTCTTCAAAACCAGATTTGACTTGGCACAACCCTGTGTCTACCTTGTATGATGAGCTGAAAGATCCTTCATTGCGTAATGAGCTTGAAGCATTGAAACAACGTGTATCTACCTTGGAAGGCATTGTTGACGAGTTGAACAACGACGAAGACGGTGACGGTGTTTCTGATCGCTTTGACAAATGCCCAGGTACGCCTGCCGGTACTCAGGTTGACGGTGCTGGTTGCCCGATTAAATTCCCTGAGCCTGAGGTTAAACAAGTTTCTGGCACTTATCCGAACATCCAGTTTGAGTTCGATAGCTCTGTATTGAAAACGGAATCTTACGCTACTCTTGATCGGTTGTCTTCTGAATTGCGCGAAAGCGGTGCAACCGTTACATTGGATGGCCACGCTTCTGCGGAAGGTTCTGAGGCCTACAACTTGACGTTGTCAAAAGACCGTGCTAACTCGGTAAAACAATACTTGGTTAACTCTGGTGTAGACGCTGCTAAAGTTAATGTTCAGGCTTTCGGCGAATCTGCTCCGGTAGCCTCAAACGCTACTGAAGAAGGCCGCGTTATTAACCGTCGTGTTGAAATCAAGAAATAAGCATATTCACAAGTAAGAAATTGCTTAAGGAGCGGCCAACCCAAAGAGGGTTGGCCGCTTTTTCATTCTCCATTTTTAGCCCTATGCAAACAAATAGACCAAAAGCTTGTTTTAATCTCAGTTGAATGATTAAGCATATATAACGATGAGTAATTTAAAATTGAAAGGGACTTGGAACGAGTTGAAAGGAAAGGTGAAGCAACATTATGCGGAGCTGACGGATGACGATTTACTGTACGAGGAGGGAAAAGAGGATGAACTGATAGGCCGTATCCAGAAGAAGACCGGCAAGGCAAGGGATGAGGTGGTCGATTGGCTCAATAAATTGTAGTCCTGTAGTTGTAAGTGTTGGGATTTAATGCAAAAGTAAGCGAAAGCGTTGCCGGTGATGTTACCGGTGACGCTTTTTCTTGTTAACTTAGCCCCGTGGCAAAGAAAAAACCGTCTATACTCGTGGTGAATGACGATGGCGTCACCGCCCCAGGCATCAAGGTGCTGATCGAAGAAATGCAGCAACTCGGGGATGTCACCGTGGTGGCGCCCGAAGGTCCCCAATCTGGTACCGGGCATGCGATCACGATCGGCAAGCCCCTGCGGATTGACCGCATTTATATTTACCCCGGCGTAGAAATGTATAAATGCTCGGGCACACCGGTCGATTGTGTTAAGCTGGCAGTAAATAAGGTTTTTAAAGGGAGAAAGCCCGATATCTGCGTTTCCGGCATCAACCACGGCCTCAATAATTCGATTAATGTGTTATACTCGGGCACTATGTCGGCTGCCGTGGAGGGTGCGATTGAAGATATCCCGTCTATCGGGTTTTCTTACGACGACCTGGAGTATGATGCCGACTTTTCGAATTGCCGACCGTATGTGCGGAGCATTACCCAGCAGGTCCTCTCCAATGGATTGGCCAAAGGCACACTGCTAAACGTGAACTTTCCAAAAGCCGACCAATTAAAGGGTATCAAGATTTGCCGGCAGGCCGACGCAAAATGGGCAGAAGAGTTTGACGAACGGAAGGATCCGAGTAATCGCAGCTACTATTGGCTTACCGGTGTGTTCCAATTGCGCGATCGCGGCGAGGACACCGATGTATGGGCGCTGCAAAATGGATATGTTTCTATTGTGCCGGTTCAATTCGACATGACGGCCCACCACGCGATACCTGAACTCAACTCATGGAGTTTCGATAGCAAATAGATGAAGAGCAATTCATTTTTCATGGGTTGCCTCGTGGGCGTCATAGCTCCGGCGATTGCGTATTTGCTTAGGACGTTTTCTTCGGTGGGTACCACCATGCATCCGCTGAGCCTATATGTTCTTGCTGCGGCTATCAACCTGCTGCTTCTCCGCTTTTTATACCGGGGAGGACTTGACCGAATTGCCCAAGGCGTTTTATTGGTTACTTTTTTGGCGGTATTGTTTTTAATATTCATCGACAAATTGTCGTTAGCATGAAGCTCTCGCTTGGTTTTTCTCCCTGCCCCAATGACACGTTTATTTTCGACGCGCTCATCCATCATAAGATTGATACGGAAGGGCTCGATTTTGATGTCCACTACGACGATGTGGAGACGCTGAATCAAAAGGCATTCCATGCTGAATTAGATATTACCAAATTGAGTTATCATGCCTATGCATATGCTGCAGATAAGTACGTTTTGCTCGATGCGGGCAGCGCGCTGGGATTTGGCGTGGGGCCGTTGCTGATTAGCAAGGATCCCGGCCTTGCCGAGCAGCTGCGGGTTGTGGGTGATGGGGCGGTGTCCGGTGGGCGCGTAACGGTGGGTATCCCGGGAAAACACACGACGGCAAACTTCTTGTTGGGGTTGGCATTCCCGGCACTGGCCAATAAGCAGGAAATGGTATTTTCCACGATCGAGCAAGCCTTGCTTGATGGTCACATCGATTTGGGGCTTATCATCCACGAAAACCGCTTTACCTACCGGCAGAAAGGGTTGCACAAGGTTATGGACCTAGGCGACTACTGGGAAAGGACAACGGGGTCGCCTATCCCGTTGGGGGGCATCTCGGTCCGCCGAAGATTGCCCGACGATATAAAGCATAAAATAAACAGGGTTATACGTAGAAGCGTCGAGTTTGCGTTTGCCAACCCGCGGTCCGGCATCGACTTTATCCGTTTGCATGCACAGGAAATGAGTGAGGAAGTGATGTATAAGCATATTGACCTGTATGTCAACCGGTTTTCCATTGCACTCGGCGACGAAGGGCGTGCAGCCATCCATACACTTTTTCGCAAAGCCTGGGAACTGAAATTGGTGCCTCAAACACCAAAGGAACTGTTCCTAGAATCTACAATCTAACGCCTGCAATCTAAAATCTAATGACTAACTTTGCCCAGTATGTCATATTGGCGGTGATTGGTTTTTGGTGTCATTATTGACGATGAGGTGTGTCAGATAATAAACAATAGCACATGTTAACATTCTTAAGTAAAATATTCGGTAGTAAATCAGACCGGGATATCAAGCATATTCAACCATTGGTGAGCAAAATCAAGGAAGAATACCCTAAACTCGAATCCCTTACCCACGATGAGCTGCGGGAAAAAACAGTTAATTTCAGACAGCGCATTCAAGATTTCCTGGCCGATATCGATAAAGAAATCGCGGACTTGAAGGTCCAGGCCGAGCAAGACGGCATTGAGATGAGCGAAAAAACGGCTATCTACGACAAGGTCGATAAACTGGGTAAGGATCGCGACCGTCAGTTGGAAGAAGTATTGATGCAATTGCTTCCGGAGGCCTTTGCCGTGGTTAAGGAGACCGCGCGCCGCTTTACCGAAAACAGTGAATTGACCGTTACAGCGACTGATTTTGATCGTGAGCTGGCGGCAGCGAAGGCACATATAAAAATTGTGGATGACAAGGCTGTATGGCAAAACAGCTGGGTAGCCGCCGGAACGGAAGTAACGTGGAACATGGTCCATTACGATGTCCAGTTAATCGGCGGTATCGTACTCCATGAAGGCAAGATTGCCGAAATGGCCACGGGAGAGGGCAAAACGCTGGTAGGGACATTGCCGGCATACCTGAATGCGTTGTCGGGGCAGGGTGTACACATCGTAACGGTGAACGACTACCTGGCACGGCGCGACTCCGAATGGAATGGGCCGTTGTTTGAATTTCATGGGTTGCGGGTGGATTGCATTGATAAGCACCAGCCCAATTCGCCGGCTAGGCGCAACGCTTACATGGCAGATATCGTATTCGGCACAAACAATGAGTTCGGGTTTGATTACCTACGCGACAACATGGCGCAATCGCCCGAAGCGTTGGTGCAACGGAAACTGCATTTCGCCATGGTCGATGAGGTTGACTCCGTATTGATCGATGACGCACGGACACCGCTGATCATATCCGGCCCGATACCGCGGGGTGACCAACACGAATTTTACGAACTTAAACCCCGTATCGAGCGGCTGGTCAACACCCAGAAGGCGTTTATCAACGGTGTACTTAATGAAGCAAAAAAATCCCTGGCGGCGGGCGACACGGATGTCGAGAGCGGGGGGCTTGCTTTATTGCGTGCCCATCGGGGGTTGCCAAAAAACAAGGCACTGATTAAGTTCCTTAGCGATGGTAGCAACAGGCAGGTGCTTCAGAAGACGGAAAACTATTACTTGCAAGAGCAAAGCAAGAACATGCCCAAAGTAGATGCCGAGCTGTATTTCGTCATCGATGAAAAAAACAATCAGGTAGAGCTCACGGAAAAGGGAATAGAGCTCATTACCGCATCGGGCGAAGATCCCAACTTCTTCATCATGCCTGATGTCGGTACGGATGTGGCCGAGATTGAGAAATCAAACCTTAGCGCGGAGGAGAAGCTTTCTAAGAAGGAGGAGCTGATGCGTGACTTCTCCATCAAGTCAGAGCGCATACACTCGGTAAACCAACTCCTCAAAGCCTATACCCTGTTTGAGCGGGACGATGAGTATATCATCGACGAAGGGAAGGTGAAGATCGTAGACGAGCAGACGGGCCGTATCATGGAAGGCCGCCGCTATTCCGACGGACTTCACCAAGCCATCGAGGCGAAGGAAAATGTGAAGGTCGAAGATGCCACGCAGACTTATGCCACCATTACGCTGCAGAACTATTTCCGGATGTACCACAAGCTTGCCGGTATGACCGGTACCGCTGTGACGGAAGCAGGGGAGCTTTGGCAGATATATAAGTTGGATGTCGTTGAAATACCGACCAACGTAGTTATCCAACGTGCAGACAGACACGATTTGATTTATCGGACAGCCCGCGAAAAATACAATGCGGTAGCGGAAGAAATCCATCAGCTTACGCAGCAGGGACGGCCTGTATTGGTGGGTACCACTTCCGTGGAAATCTCTGAGTTGCTAAGTCGGATGCTCAAACTGCGTGGTGTAAAACACAATGTGCTGAATGCCAAACTCCACCAGCGGGAAGCGGATATCGTTGCGGAGGCCGGCCAGCCGGGCATGGTAACAATCGCTACCAATATGGCGGGCCGTGGTACGGATATCAAACTCGGACCCGGCGTAAAGGATGCGGGAGGGTTGGCAATTATCGGTACAGAGCGCCATGAATCGAGGCGTGTGGACCGCCAGTTGCGCGGTCGCGCCGGGCGGCAAGGCGATCCGGGATCATCGCAGTTCTTTGTCTCACTTGAAGACCCGCTGATGCGGTTGTTTGCCTCTGAGCGTATTTCCAACATCATGGTACGGATGGGTGTGGAGGAAGGTGAAGTCATGCAACATAGCATGCTTACCAAGTCTATCGAGCGCGCGCAGAAGAAGGTGGAAGAAAACAATTTCGGTATACGCAAGCGCCTGCTGGAGTACGATGACGTGATGAACTCGCAGCGGAGCGTTATCTATGCAAAGCGTAAGAACGCATTGTTTGGCGAGCGTTTGGATGTGGATTTGAATAACACCATCTTCGACGTGGTGGAAGATACCGTGACAACATCCAAGGAAACGGGTACGTATGACGATTTCCAGTTGGAGGTAATCCGTATCTTCTCGCTGGATCCCGGTATCGATGCGGCCGAGTTTGCGGATAGTGGCATTGTGTCGCTCACAGAGAAACTTTTTGAACGGATTATTGCCTATTATCGGGAAAAGGCGGATAAAATAGCGAAGCAAACACTCCCTGTGCTTACGGACGTGTTCGCCACGCGTGGCGAGCAGATTGAGAACATTGTCGTTCCGTTTTCGGATGGCCTTCGCGGCATACAGGTGGCAACCAATTTAAAGAAGGCGGTTGAGTCAGGCGGCAGGGAGGTGTTCAAGTCGTTTGAAAAAGGAGTTGTCCTCGCGCTGATCGATGAAGCGTGGAAAGAGCACCTACGCGACATGGACGAATTGAAGCAGTCTGTCCAGAATGCCGTCTACGAGCAAAAAGACCCCATTATTATCTATAAGATGGAGGCCTTCAACCTGTTCCGGGATATGCTGATCGAGATGAACAAGGACATCGTTGGTTTTCTGTTCAAGGGAGAAATCCCCCAGCAACAGCCCCAGGACGTGCGGGAGGCAAGACCGGTACCCCGGCAGGAGACACGGGTAAAAACATCCAAACCCGAACTGGTGGGAGCAAGCGGCGGTGCTCCGGTGGAAGACACCCGCGACGTACAGCGCACCCAGCCCGTTCGGAACGAGCAGAAGGTAGGTCGGAATGATCCTTGCCCCTGCGGTAGCGGCAAGAAGTATAAAAACTGCCACGGAGCATAATACGTAAGGTTATGGCAAAAAGAGGTTGTGTTGCATTCATCATTCTATTCCTTGGCTTTTCCTGCATGGATAGCTTCTCCCAGCAACGGGGTACGGTGGAAGTTGTCGCTGATCCACTGATCAGCCTGATGCAACGGAGCCGCAAGGGTACCAATATTACGGCAACCTCTCCGACCAAGCCGCCCGTAGATAAAGAAACCGCTACGCGTACCACAGCCATGGGGTTCCGTGTCCAGATTTACTCGGGATCGGACCGCTCGGAGGCCTATGCCGAACAGGCCCGGTTCAAACGGATGTACAAAGGTATAGACACCTATTTGAGCTATGAGGAACCTAACTATCGGGTAAAGGTTGGTGATTTCAGGAGCAGAAACGAGGCACAAGACCTGATGCAGGGCCTCCGGAAGCAATTCAACAATGTGTTTGTGTTCACCGAAGAAGTTTACGTGTACCAATAAGGGAAGGTGAGCGATGAGAGAAAAAATCCATGCCCTTGCTTCCCAAATCCATGAAGAAACCGTTGGGTGGCGGCGGCATCTGCACCAAAATCCAGAGCTATCCTTCCAGGAATATGAGACGTCCGCTTTTGTGAAAGCTCAGTTGGACCGGTTCGGTATTCCATACACACCCATGGCAGATACGGGCTTGGTTGCGCACATTCAAGGCGAGCAGCTTTCCGATAAAGTCGTTGCACTACGCGCAGATATGGACGCACTCCCCATTACGGAGGTCGCAGGGCGTGAATATGGGTCTACGAAGGCAGGGGTAATGCATGCGTGCGGGCACGATGTGCATACCGCATCGCTATTGGGCACTGCCCATATCCTCCAATCGTTGAAAGCGGATTTCGGAGGGACGGTTAAACTCATATTCCAGCCGGGCGAGGAACGCTTACCCGGAGGTGCCAGTCTCATGATCAAAGCGGGGGCGCTACAGAATCCGGTACCGCAGGCGGTTATTGGCCAACACGTGATGCCACTGATCCCTGCAGGAAAGGTAGGTTTCCGGGCCGGCAAGTACATGGCTTCTACCGATGAGTTATACGTAACGGTGAAAGGCCGGGGAGGCCATGGCGCCCAGCCCCAACAAAACATCGACCCCGTGGTTATCACGGCACATATCATCACCGCTTTGCAACAGGTTGTCAGCCGCGTCGCGGATCCTAAAATGCCCAGTGTACTTTCGTTTGGCAAGGTCATCGCCGATGGTGCCACCAATGTAATCCCCGATTCGGTATATCTCGAAGGGACATTCCGTACTTTTGATGAGAAATGGCGGAAGGAAGCCCATGCACGGATGGTGAAAATGGCTACGGGTATTGCCGATAGTATGGGGGGATCATGTGATTTCGAGGTACGGAGCGGCTACCCATTTTTGGTAAACGACGAAAAGCTGACTGCCGAAATCAGGGGGTACGCGGAAGATTTCCTTGGCAGAGAGAATGTTGTCGATTTGGACCTTTGGCTTGCGGCCGAAGATTTCGCTTACTATTCGCAGGTGGCCGATGCCTGCTTTTACCGCCTAGGCACCGGCAATGAATCCAAGGGCATCACCTCGGCCGTGCATACGCCCACATTCGATATTGACGAGAGCGCATTGGCCTTGAGCACGGGTTTGATGGCATATGTGACCCTACGCCGTTTGGGTGTTTCGTGAGCTTGGTTCCATGGCGCTCAACAATAATGTAACCTTGCAGGCAGCTACGGCAGCGGATTTATCGTTAATCCGCCAATTGGCGCATGATATCTGGTGGCCTACCTATGGGAGCTACCTCGCCCATGGCCAGATCAGCTTGATGCTGGAATTGATTTATTCGGACGAAGCGTTGCTAAGACAGCTTCACGCAGGGCAGCGCTTCTCATTGGCCCTGCGGGACGACACGGCGGTAGGGTTTGTTGGGTTCCAACCCAAACCCGGCAATCCGGAGACCATGCGGATTGAAAAGCTTTACGTAAGTCCATCCGAACAGGGAAAAGGTACCGGAAAGGTGCTTGTTAACCACGTGGCCGAAAACGCGTTGACGGCGGGATGCGCATACCTGGAGTTAAACGTGAATCGTTATAATTCCGCAGGGGAGTTTTACCGCCGGCAGGGTTTTGTGGTCATCGACAAGGTGGATATACCATACCAAGGCTACGTCCTGAATGACTACGTCATGCGGAAAGAGTTACGGTCGGAGCGCTGAACCATCTTCCAACTCCCTTTGTTGTTGCGTGTTTTTTAAAGTTCGGGAAACATTGCACCCGTATTTCCGTTTTCTTGGAATACGAATAACATGACAATATGGGAAATCGACATGTTTATCATAGTGGAGTTATCGGGAATTGCAGTTACCTCGCCCACATCCAGCAAGACAGCAATGTATCTTGGTTGTGTTGGCCCTCTTTTGACAGCTCGTTTATTTTCGGGGGGTTATTGGACCCCAGGAAAGGGGGGCGGTTTTCCATACAACCGGTAGGCGACTTTACAAGCAAGCAGTATTACGTGGAGAATACCAACGTGCTCCGCACGGAGATAACAACCGCGGATGGCACGTACCGTATTACGGATTTTGCTCCCCGTTTCAGGCAGTACGAGCGTTATTTCAAGCCCTTGATGCTCATCCGGAAAGTGGAGCCGTTATCGGGCCGCCCACGGATCCGTATCGCCTGTGAGCCGGTAGGTTCTTATGGCGGCCAGACATTCGAAAAATTCAGGGGAAGCAACCACGTTGAGTTCAGCAATGGTATTGAGCAGATGCGGTTGACGACGAATGTGCCGATAAGCCACTTTTTCGGCGAGGAAGCCATCGTGTTGGGGGAGACCAAGTACCTGGCCCTCACCTATGGTCAGCCGCTTGAAGCGCCGTTGGAACGTACCGTTGAGCACTTTCTCCGGGAAACCACGAATTACTGGCGCACGTGGATAAAACACGCTACGATTTCTGTTTTTTATCAAGAGGCCGTTATCCGTTCGGCCTTGGCATTAAAAATCCACCAATACGAAGATACGGGTGCTATTGTTGCGGCGGGTACCACCGGTTTGCCGGAATATCCCGGGAGCGGCCGGAATTGGGACTACCGTTTCTGCTGGTTGCGAGATAGCTATTATGTAATCACGGCATTGAATCATATCGGCCAATTTGAAGAGATGGAGCTTTATGCAAATTACATTACAAATATCACCCATGCCGATACCGGTCGCCTCCAGCCGCTTTACGGAATAAACGGACAGGCCGAACTGACCGAGCGGATACTTGACGGTCTGGAAGGGTACCAGGGCAACAAGCCGGTGCGGATTGGCAACCAAGCATATGAACATATCCAGAACGATGTATACGGCCAAGCGATGATTGCGCTACTGCCGCTGTATACAGACTACCGTTTCGTTTTCAAGGAACGCTCCGATGCAGGACGCTGGGTTGACTATATCTTGAAAAAAATAGAGAAAACCATCGATGAAAAAGATGCCGGTATATGGGAATTCCGGAATTTTGCCAACCATCATTGTTATACCAACCTTTTCCAGTGGGCGGGGAGTTCCGCGGCACATAAAATCGGAAAGGTCATTGGCGACTCCCAATTGATGGGCCGGGCGGAGGCCCTGATGAAGCGCGCCGCACACTATATCGAGTCGTGTTACGATGCAGAGCGCCTGGTGTATACCAACGCGGTGGGGAGTCCGCATTTGGATGCAAGTACGCTGCAACTGATCATGATGCATTACCTCGACCCGGCATCTGAGCGGGCACGTAACCACCTTGCGGCGCTCGAAAAGGAGCTTAAAACCCCCGAGGGCCTTTTTTACCGCTACTTGCATTCGGACGACTTCGGCAAACCGAAGTCTACATTCCTTATCTGTGCATTTTGGCACGTTGAGGCGTTGGCATGCGTAGGCCGGGTAGATGAGGCGATTGCGACATTCGAGAAGCTACTTACCTATGCCAACCACCTCATGTTATTCAGTGAGGATGTGGATGAGTCTGACGGAAGCCAATGGGGCAATTTCCCCCAGGCATACAGCCATGTTGGACTTATGAACGCGGCCTATCGCATTTCTATGAAGCTGGACCGCCCGATTTTCATGGGGTAGTGGCCGAGGGTGTTTCAGCGGCAAGCTTTTGAAGCAATACCCGCGCATCGCGCTGGTGTTTCAGGTAAAACCTTGCGGCCGACACTTCCGTCCCCACTTTGATGGTGAATGCCTCCCGGGGTAATACATGGAACGTATCTTCGTCGGTGCGGTCATCTCCGATCGAGAGGATGAAATCATACCGGTTTTCGTGGAGGATATCCAGCGTCGCCCGGCCCTTGTTGACCTCGGCACTCCGTATTTCTACCACTTTGTCGCCATCGAGCAGTTGTAATCCGTAGGATGCCGAGTAGTCGCGTAAGCCTTCAATAAGTTCATGTGCCCGAAGAGCTCCCAAATCACGCTGTACCTTGCGGTAATGCCATGCGAGTGAGAAACTTTTTTCTTCCACGAATGCACCGGGTGTCCGGTCTGCATACGATTCCATGAAAGTACCCACTTCTTCCTTCCACGTGTTGGATAGGCCGCTTTTAAGACGCCATTCCGTGTTCGGCTCTTTGGTCCAAACACCATGCTCGGCTATAAGGCTGTAAGGCTTGTTTTGGAACCATTTTTCCAAGGTGCTGTGCTTTCGGCCGCTAATGATGACCAAATGGTTGTTGATGCCGGCTTCCAGCGTATCGAGTACCCGGTAAAGCTCATCGTCGGGCGATGCCTTGTCTATGTCGGCCTGAAAGCCTACCAGGGTGCCATCGTAGTCTAGCAATAGCAGCCTGCTTGCAGCTTCTTTATAGCGGGCAATGATTTGGTTTTCGATGGCTGTGCCGACTAGTCGGGCCCGGGTGTTGGATTGTACAGCTTTTATTTCTTCCAGTCTATTCATAAATAACGTTGCCCAATGTTGTACAGTAAATTTGAATACGATTTGGCGCATGGCTTTCATGCGTTTATTGACTTCGGTCGACGGCATGTTCAATGCCGCCAGAAGCGCATTTCGGATATCGTGTACGTTGTTTGGATTCACGATCAATGCATCGATAAGCTCATTGGCAGCTCCGGCCATTTCACTGAGAATAAGCACGCCGGTGTGGTCGTTGCGGCTGGCAATATACTCTTTACTTACCAGGTTCATTCCATCCCGCATGGGAGTTACCAGGCAGACGTCTGCCACGTTATACAATGCCGATATCTCTTCCACGGGATAACCGTGATAGAAATAGGCCACGGGATACCAGTCAAAAGAACCATATTGCGCGTTGATATGGCCCACCAGCCGGTCTATCTGGTCTTTAAGTTCGCGGTATTGGGGCACGGTATCCCGCGAGGGTACTACCACCATGTATAGGGTCACCTGCTTATGGAAGACCGGGTTTTCGGCTAGGAACAATTCAAAAGCTTCGAGTCGTTGCAAGATCCCTTTGCTGTAATCCAGTCGGTCGATGGACAAGATGATTTTCTGGGTTTCGAAGTTTGATTTTAGTTCGGCCACGCGCTTCAATACCTTTTCTTCCGATGACAGCGCCGAAAACCGGTGGCTGTCTATACCCATGGGAAAAGGTTCCACTACGATCGTACGCCCATCCTCCTCCAGCCTGTTGGCATTGTTGTTGGTGGCAGTAAGGCGGGTGGCTGAGCTGATAAAATGCCGTACATCATCAAATGTATGGAAGCCCAGTAAATCCGCACCCAGCATCCCTTCCAACAATTCCCGGCGCCACGGAATGAGCCGGAAAAGTTCCTGTGAAGGGAACGGGATATGTTGGAAGAAGCCAATGGAAGCATCGGGCAGTGCTTTCCGGAGCAAACCCGGAAGTAATAGCAACTGGTAGTCATGCACCCAGATGGTGTCGTCTGGTTCGGCGATTTCCAGTACCAAATCGCGGAACTTTTCGTTTACCCGAACGTATATCTGCCAGTTTTCCAAGTCGTACAGGGCGTAATTGGGCATGTAGTGGAAAATGGGCCAGAGCACTTCGTTAGAGAACCCTTCGTAAAACCCCCTGACCTCTTCATCGTCTAGGAAAATGGGGGTCAAGCGTTTCTCTTTCAGCAGGGCGCTGAAATAAGCTTTCTGTTCGGTATCATTGAGGATGATGCCCGGCCAGCCCACCCATGCATTCTCACCCTGTGCATGGATGGAGGTTAAACCCGTTGCCAGCCCACCTTCACTGGGCAGCAATGCATAGCCATCGCCATCCTCGACGATTTTTATAGGTAACCGATTGGAAACGATGATGGTTTTGCGCACGTTACTAGATTTTTATATGCATTGCTTTAGGCCTACCGACCGATGCAACACACAAGCGAGCACTTCAGCTTGGTTTCGACCACCTGCTTTTATTATGATAACGCAGCCAATCGCAAAAAGTTTGGTACCTATCGTTCCAATTTGGGAACCCTGGTCGGTGTGTCATCCCCCGAGACGATACTTGTTGCCCCCAATGCAATCGCTTGGATAGACGACACGATGTTGCCGATTGATAAGGTTTCCACTTCATCCTTCACGGTATGGTAGTAGTGGTCCTGGTCTATCTGCACGGTAGCAAAGGTATGGGCGGGAACGCCCACCGCCGCCAAAGAAGCGTTGTCGCTTCGATAGAATAGGTTTTGGGTTGGGTATGGGTCGGGGTGGAATGTGAAATCGCTGTTTTCTACGTTCTTTTGCATGATTTTTGCCAAATTGGATTGATCATAGCCCGTTACATATAGCGAGTTGGGACCAAAACGGGCATCTTTACCGATCATCTCGATGTTGATCATGGCAACCACGTCGTCGGCATTGACTTGCGTAGAAAAATACTTCGACCCCACGAGGCCGATTTCTTCGGCCGTGAAAGCGACGAACAGTAACGTACGCGCGTTGTCGTTGCGTTTCTGGTAATAGTTGGCCAAGCTGATGACGGCCGATACACCAGAGGCATCATCATCTGCTCCGTTGGCGATTGAATCGCGGTCTACCGGGTCCAGGATACCGATATGGTCGTAATGTGCGGAGAAAATCACATATTCGTTTGGTTTGGATTTTCCCGGAAGCATTCCCACGACGTTGAACAGGGGCTGCTCTTCGATGGTATTGGTAAAGGCCACGCGGAATGATGTAGGGGTATCGTTGGCCAGCACATACACGATTGAAGGCGTCGGGACAGCCGATGGGTTCTGGTTGACCCGCTCGCGCATCAAGAAGCCGCGGTATCGGTTAAATAGGTTGGCAAAACTGGTATCGATCACTACGATCGCGTCTTTGCCACCAGTCGAGGCATCCCGGAAACGTTGTGCAAAATCATCTCCCCGCCGGATCTGGATCAGCGAAACCCCGGGGTCGGTATTCCAATTCACTCCGGGACTATTGCTCGATACAATGATGTGGTCTTTTGGTATTTCCACGCCATCGAACGTTACCTCCCATGTGGCGGGGCGGATCTGGACAACCCCGAATGTCTGCCTGAAGTTGGGCTCATCGGTATAGGGCGCCAGTCCAATCTTGCTAAATTCCGAAGCGATGAAATCGGCGGCAAGCTCCACGCCGGGAGTAAACACGGCCCGCCCGTGCATATCGTCTGCCGCAAGCGTGTGTAGGATCCGTTTCACCTCGTTGGTGTCAACTACTTGTTGCTGTGATTGGCGGGTAGCACATCCCGCCATGAATAAGCAACCTGCCAAAACTCCGTATCCTAACCGTTTAAACATTGTGTCGTCGTTATATTTACAGTCAAATGTAGGCAATTTTCCATATTATCCTACCTCAAGTTGGCGGATAACCGCTATATTTGAGTACAAAAATGGACAAGTTTATGAAAGAGATCACAGTTGAAGAGCTCAAGTCGAAAATTGATAATAACGAAGATTTTCAGTTGATTGACGTACGGGAGGAATTTGAATACGAAACGTCAAATATTAATGGGGAGCATATTCCGTTGGCAGAAGTGGTCCTTGAACAAGATAAAATATCACGGGACAAGCCGGTAATCATCCACTGCCGTAGCGGCAAGCGGAGCGCCCAAGCCATCATGCTACTTGAAAGGGAAGGGTTCGATAACCTGTATAACCTGGAGGGCGGCATATTGGCATGGCGCGATGAGCTGGACCCCGACATGGAAGTATATTGATTTCCGACGCGTATTCACCAGCCGATGACGAAATATTTCCTGTATAACGTCTTTCTCAATATCGCATTGATTTTGATGGGATTAGCGGTTTGGGCAGCTTATAGTTCCGCAGATTACTCCATACTAGCCATCACCGTGGTGATTTTGGCTATACTATGCTGGCTGAAATACCGGCTGTTGAAGCAAGTGCGGCAGTTCACCAAGGATAAGTGACCTTACTGTACCGCAGGCGAGTATTCGTGTAGGCGAACCAGCTCGCCGTTTTTCAACACGGGTATTGTCGCAACAGCGTCTTCCTGCAAGCAGAACGCTATATCCTGTTCAATGTGGAGGTGTTTCATTCGTTTGCCATGGGAGGCTTCTGCCAGGAAGGCCGCGACGTTTTCCCGGGCGTCGAGGTAGAGGCGTTGGGCTGCAAGGGCGGCGTCATCCAACGCTATCCCAGGAGCTGCCAGCCGGTTTGCCACCGCACCTGCAAAAACCGTATCTTCCAAGCTCATGTGGTTTTTCCACCCCGCACAGACCAATAGTACGTGGCCGTCCTGGCCTTTTAGCCAATCTGCAAGTACACTGATATTCAGGAAAGAGCCCATAACCACCGTTTTTGCTTTTTTGCATTGCTGGATGGCTCGGGTTCCATTTGTGGTGGTCAGTACAATTGTTTTCCCAGCCACTTTCTCCGGCGTGTACGAAAAGGGGGAGTTGCCGAAATCAAACCCCTCCACTACCTGTCCATCACGCTCGGCTGCCAATAGGTGTCCATTGCCGCGATAGGCTAAGCATTCGTCGATTTCAGCGACAGGGATAATAGCTTGTGCGCCGTTGGCCAGTCCGTAACAGACGGAAGATGACGCTCTGAAGACATCAATTACGACGGCTGTGGTGTCATCCAGTTCATAGTACGGCAATAAAGCAGGGCTTAGGCAAACATTCACATTTTTGGGAGTCATCCGATGGAATTACTTTACAAATGGGGGTTTTACAACCACAGCTTTCACCAGGTTGTTGCGTATGGCGATGTATAGCTCGGTTCCTTCTTTGGCATGGTCAATGGAGACATATCCCAGGCCGATGGATTTCTTGAGCGTGGGGGACTGCGTGCCCGAAGTGACGCGGCCGATGATATTGTCGCTCCCGTCCACTATGTCGTATCCCTGCCTCGGTATTCCACGGTCAATCACTTCGAACCCCACCAGTTTGTTTTTCAATCCGGCTTCCTTCTGCTTTTTCAACCCATCGGCATTGACGAAGTCCTTTGTGAATTTGGTAACCCATCCCAGTCCAGCCTCCAAGGGCGAGGTCGTATCGTCGATGTCGTTGCCATAGAGGCAAAATCCCATCTCCAGCCGTAGCGTATCACGTGCTCCTAAGCCGATAGGCTTGATACCATAGGGCGCGCCCGCCTCGAAAATGGCATCCCAAACTTTTTTTGCGTCTTTATTGGCTACATATACCTCAAATCCACCTGCCCCGGTATAACCTGTGGCTGACACCAGTACATTGTCTACCCCGGCGAAAGAGCCTTTTGCGAAAGTGTAATAGCTCATGGTTGCCAGGTCTATGTCGGTGAGGCTGCCCAGTACCTCTGCCGATTTCGGCCCCTGTACCGCAAACAACGAGGTTTCATCAGAAATATTTTTCATGGTTACACCAGACGTGTTGTATTTGGAGATCCAATCCCAGTCTTTCTGGATATTTGAAGCGTTTACGACAAGGAAGTAGGTCCTATCGTCAATCCGGTATACGAGGAAGTCATCGATCACTCCACCGGTTTCGTTCGGTATATAGGCATATTGAACCTTTCCATCCGTTAGGCGGGAAGCGTCGTTGGCACTGATTTTTTGTATCAAGTCCAGTGCCCCATCACCTTTCAGGATAAATTCGCCCATGTGGCTCACGTCGAACACCCCGACCCCTTTGCGGACGGTCTCGTGTTCATCATTGATGCCGGAATACTGGACCGGCATATTAAAGCCTGCGAAGGGAACCATTTTGGCCCCCAGGCCTATGTGTACATCAGTAAGGGTGGTGTTTTTTACCATAGTTAAGTGTGTGCAGTTAACGATTGCCGCAAAGCTAAACAAAAAGCAGGCAAAAGTCAATTGCATCACAACGAGCAAAACGGGGTGTGCGAAGCACGGAACGAACACCCCATCAAGCGATATTTACTCCGGTTTGCGGCTGAGTTGCAGCACCTCTTTCACGTTTACTTCGGTCACATGCCGGGTTACGCCATCATTATCGACATATTGGCGGTTTACCAGCTTGCCTTCAATGGCAATTTCCGAACCTTTGGTCAATGCTTTTCCGGCGAACGCCGCCTGGCGCCCCCAGAACACGAGGGTATGCCATTGTGTGTTGGTGGCCCATTCGCCCTGCTCGTTACGGTACCGCTCATTGGTTGCCAGCGATACCCGCGCCAGGCTTGTGTTTTCGTTGAGTGTTTTCAGTTCCGGGTTCTTCCCTAGAAACCCGGTTAGCCTAACGCTGTTTTTTAATGAAGCCATAATGCTTGAAGATAATAAGTGAAACAATCGATTAACGACCGACGGCATTATTGGGCCATCGACACGTCAAAGATGGGGCTTCAAAAAGAGATAGCCGTATAATACACGGATATATCCGGATATATCCGTGTATTATCGGCTCTGGAAGGGAATCTAAATTTCTTTTACAAATTCCTTTATGGCGCTTGCTGGGTCGGCAGTCTTCATAAAATTTTCACCGATGAGAAACCCTTCGAAGCCGACGCCGCGCAGCTGGCGGATCGTGGCTGGGTTACTGATGCCGCTTTCTGAAACCTTGATGAACCTTTCGGGAATCAACCCCACCAATTCCAATGAATGGTCGAGCGAGACGGAGAAGTCATTCAGGTTTCGGTTGTTTACGCCAATGGCATCCACGCTGTCCATCATTGTGCGATCCAACTCCTCGCGGTTGTGCACTTCCAGCAATACATTGAGCCCAAGGGATTTTGCGGATTCCGACAAGGCCTTAACCTGCTCCGCGTCCAGTACAGCCGCAATTAGCAGGATGATATCCGCACCGTGGGCCTTCGCTTCCAATATCTGGTACTCATCGATGATAAACTCCTTACGGAGCAAGGGTATGTTTAACACGGCGCGGGCGGCGTCCAAGTCACCGAGGCTGCCGTTGAAAAAAGGATTGTCGGTTAACACAGATACGGCAGACACACCGGCATCCTGGTAGCCACCTACGACGGTGGCGACCGGCACGCGGTCATTTATGATACCTTTTGAGGGTGATGCCCGCTTGTATTCGGCAATGATACCATTTTTTCTGGAATCGTGCACAGCGTCGGGCAAAGAGAGGCACGAACGTGTAAAGAGTGGCTTTTTTTCCAGTTCGTTAAAGGGAACGTTTGTTTTTGCACGCTCTACCTCCACTTTTTTATGGGCAATTATTTTATCTAAAATGGTCATTGTTCAGTAATCTGTGATGGGTGGTTGGTGGTCATCGATGGATCTTCAATGGTTGGTAGCACCCAGTTGGCTATCATCGCTTTCCCATGCTGTGTAAGTACCGATTCGGGGTGGAACTGCAGCCCTTTTACGTCGAGCGTTTTGTGTGCCAGCGCCATGATTACGCCCCGTTCATCTTCGGCGGTGATGCGCAGTACATCGGGAAACCCCTCGTGGGCCACCGCCCACGAATGGTATCGGCCTACGGGGAAGGACCGCGGGAGGCCGTTGAAAATAGGTTCGTCGTCAACCTTGATGAGCAACGGTGTAGCCGTGCCGTGTACGGGCTTACTTAGGTTGTATAGGGTGCCGCCATATACCTCGGCTATGGCCTGTTGGCCCAAGCAGATGCCAAGTATGCTTTTCGTTGGCCCATATAGGCGGATGACATCCAGCAACAACCCGGCCTCACTGGGGATACCCGGCCCTGGCGACAACAAGATTTTGTCGAATGCGGCCACCTCTTCCAGTGCAAATTTGTCATTCCGCCACACGGTGGCATCGTGCCCGCACTCATGCAGCAGGTGCACCAGGTTGAATGTGAATGAATCATAATTGTCGATCACCAATATCCGCGGTGATTGATTTTGCAAACTGCTCATCGTTTTATTATCAAATTTCCTGTGCCAGCTCCAGTGCTTTACGCAGTGCGGCAATTTTGTTGTTTACTTCCTGAAGTTCTTTTTCGGGGTCGGAATCGGCCACGATACCCGCCCCGGCTTGGTAATGCAGCGTGTTGTTCCGGCTCAGGAACGAGCGGATCATGATGGCGTGGTTGAAGTCGTCATTGAAACCCATATAGCCGATGGCGCCGCTGTAGAAGCTGCGCTGTTGATTTTCGTAACGATCGATGAGTTGCATGGCCATATGTTTGGGCGCACCACTGAGTGTTCCCGCTGGGAAGGTATCGCCCACCACGTCGAACGAGTTCACGCCATCGCGCAACGTTCCGCAAACCTTCGACACCAAGTGGATGATGTGCGAATAATATTGCGCTTCTTTGTAGGTTTTTACGTGTACATCTTCACAGTGCCGGCTCAGGTCGTTTCGCGCCAGATCCACGAGCATCACGTGCTCTGCATTCTCCTTGGGATCTTCCTTTAGTGCTTCTGCTATTTTTTCGTCCTGTTGCTGATTGCCGCTCCGCTTGAAGGTGCCCGCAATGGGATAAATGGTCGCCTCCCGGTTGCGGATGGTCAGCTGGGCCTCGGGCGACGAACCGAAAAGCTTGAAGTCGCCGTAGTCGAAATAAAACAAGTATGGCGAGGGGTTGATGGAACGCAGCGTGCGGTACACGTTGAACTCGTCGCCGAGAAATGGACGGGAGAACCCCCGCGAAGGTACGATCTGGAAAACGTCGCCACGGAAAATATGGGTTTTCATCTTTTCCACCAGGGTCCTGAAGTCTGCATCGTCCATATTGGACGCTTCCTCGCCATTGAGCGAGAAATGATACTCCGGGAAATTTTTGTTTTGGATGAGGTACTGGATTTTTTCAAGTCCCGACGGACTGCCATCATCTTCCAGCTGATGTTCAAAAATATAGAGCTGGTTGCGGAAGTGGTCTATCGCGATCACATAGCGATAGATGTGATATTGCATAAAGGGAATATCGCGTTGGGGGTCTGGAGGGGTTTCCAATTGGATATCTTCGAAGTGGGTCACGGTATCGAACGTGAAGAAACCAAAAAGGCCGTTGGAAATGAAGTTGAATTGGTCTCTCCCACTATCGACGAAAGCACTTCTAAAGGCCGACACCTCTTCCCGGAGGTTGATTTCCGCCGCCGGTTTCCGTGTTGCAGGGAGCCCCGGGTATTGGATTTCGAGCGTATCGCGGTCCAGCTTGATGCCCCCGATCGGTTGGCAGCAGATGTAGCTCATGTTGTTTTCGCGGCTGTGGTAGTCGGAGCTTTCCAGCAGCAGGCTGTTCGGAAACACATCGCGTAGCCGCAGGTACGTACTCACCGGCGTCGTCGTATCCGCCAGCAACTGTTTGTAAACCGTTTTAAATCGGTATGCCATATTTATCCATTAACTTAATCACACAAAAAAACCCGACGGATTCTTCAAAACGTCGGGCCGAATATTCTAAAGCCTTGGCTGATCAGGAATATATTACCGTTCCTTCAGACCCGACGCTATTTTCGCCGTGCCACCACCATAATCCGATGTGGAACTTATTCATAATCATACGGGGCAAAAATATAAAAAAAATTGACGAAACAAATTTTATTTTGAGGGTATTTGCCTTTTAGCTGTTTGCTTCAATCGTCGAGTAAGTCCGGTCGCCGGGCTTCGGTACGGGCGAGTGCCTGTTCGTCGCGCCATCGGTTTATGGCGGCTTCATTGCCACTGAGCAGTACATCGGGTACTTTGTGGCCCCGCCAATCGGCCGGCCGGGTATAAATCGGCGCATCCAGCAGCCCTCCCTGGAACGAATCGGACAGTGCCGATGTCTCGTCAGAAAGCACGCCGGGCAGCAGCCGCGCCACGGCATCCACCAGCACGGCGGCAGGCAACTCCCCGCCTGAAAGCACGTAGTCGCCGATGGAAATCTCACAGGTCACGAAGATATCGCGGATGCGCTGGTCGATCCCCTTGTAGTGTCCGCAAAGGATGATGAGGTTACCTTTGGTGGATAGGTTGTTGGCAAGGGACTGGTTGAGGGTTTTGCCATCCGGCGTCATGAAAATCACCTCGTCGTAGGGTCGCTCCGCTTGCAGCTTTTCGATGCATTTCGCAAATGGTTCCACCTGCATCACCATTCCGCTCCCACCGCCATAGGGGTAGTCGTCCACACTCCGGTGCTTGTTGTCGGCATAGTCGCGCAGGCTATGTACCACTATCTCGCACAGCCCCTTTGTCTGGGCGCGTTGCAGAATGGAGTGCATAAAGGGGCTTTCCAGCAGACCCGGCAATACCGTGATAATATCAAACCGCATGGGGCAAAGGTAGGCTTTTGCCGGTAATCGGTCAACGCCCTGGGTCGCGTACCCGATGCAATTCCAATTCAACTACCACTGTACGGTGGTCTGAAGGCCAATGAAAGACCTTAAAATTGAACCTGGTTTGGAGAAGCGTTTTGCGACCGCTGTGAAAGGAACGATAAGACGTATTGCTAGCTACCCTTTGCACTAAAATATAAAAACATTAGAGCTGCATTGATACCCATATTCCCCAATATCCACAAGATAGTGTGGCAAGCTCCACTGCATCAAAAAGCCCCGCTACCGGAGGGCAACGGGGCTTGAATCGTATGGAATGAGCGGTTGGTTACACCGCTTCGGCTACGCCGCGTAGTGTCTTCGCTGCTTCGACCATGGCTTCCAGCGCAGCCTTTGTTTCCGGCCACGCGCGGGTTTTCAGACCGCAATCGGGATTAACCCAAAGTTGCTCGGCAGGGATAACGGCCTTCGCCTTTTCAAGCAATTTGACCATCTCCTCTTTGCTCGGTACGCGCGGTGAGTGGATGTCGTAAACACCGGGTCCGATATCATTCGGGTAGTTGAAGTCTGCAAAGGCATCGAGTAGCTCCATCTGTGAGCGCGATGTCTCGATGGTGATCACGTCTGCATCCATGGCAGCAATGTGCTCGATGATGTCGTTAAACTCAGAATAGCACATGTGGGTGTGTATCTGCGTATCATCTGCTACGTTTGACGAAGACACACGGAAGGCACGCACGGCCCAGTCGAGGTATGCCTTGTGGTCGGCCTTGCGCAGCGGCAAGCCTTCGCGGATAGCGGGCTCATCGATCTGGATGATTTTGATACCTGCTTTTTCCAATGCTTGCACCTCGTCCAAAATAGCTAAGGCAATTTGGTAGGTGGTTTCCGACCGTGGCTGGTCATTGCGCACAAACGACCATTGCAGAATGGTCACCGGGCCGGTAAGCATCCCTTTTACGGGGCGGTTGGTGAGGGTTTGTGCGTAGGCCGACCAATAGACGGTCATGTCGTTCGGGCGTGAGACATCACCGTAGATGACGGGAGGCTTCACGCAGCGTGAACCGTAGGATTGTACCCAGCCGTTTTTGGTGAAGGCATAGCCTGACAGCTGCTCGCCGAAGTACTCTACCATGTCGTTGCGCTCAAACTCGCCGTGTACCAGCACATCGATGTCCAGGTCTTCTTGTAGGCGGATGGTCCGCTCGGTTTCTTCAGCGATGAGCTTGTCGTACTCTTCTTGTGTAATCGCACCTTTTTTGAGGTCAGCGCGCCATTTGCGCACGTCCCGGGTTTGCGGGAACGAGCCGATGGTCGTGGTGGCAAAGGCGGGTAAGTTGAACTTTGCCTGTTGCGTGGCTTTACGGTCGGCAAACGGGCTGGTACGTGTAGCGTCGTCATCCGTAATGTTCTTCACGCGGGTCTTCACGTCGTCGCGGTGGATGAGTGAAGAGGTACGGCGGCTTTGCTGTGCGGCTTGGTTAGCCTCAAAGCGTGCCGTAATGGCACTATTAGCATCGCCAGTGGCTAACGCAGCCAAATCGGTTACTTCCGTAAGTTTTTGTTTGGCAAAGGCGAGCCAGTTTTTTACTTCCGCAGGAAGCGATTGTTCATTGTCTTCCAAATCAAGATCGAACGGAACGTGCAGCAACGAGCTGGACGGGGCAACCCATACGCGGTCGGCACCCAGCGCGTCAACGGCCCGTCCAATCTTTTTGAGGGAAGTTTCGTAGTCATTTTTCCAGATGTTGCGGCCATCCACTACGCCGAGCGACAGGGTAAGGCCGGAAGGAACGCTGCTCAATAATTCGTCAAGCTGGTTTTCGCCGCGTACGAGGTCGATGTGCAGGGCCTGTACGGGTAAATTCAATGCGGTCTGTGCATTTTCACGCAGCGACTCGAAGTAAGTGGCAACCACGAGTTTGGTGCCTTTTGCAGCAGCGGCGAGGCGGTTGTAAACAGTTTGGTAAAGCGCGCGGGTTTTATCGTCGATGTCCAATGCGAGGAAAGGTTCGTCAAGCTGTATCCACTCAGCTCCGGCTTGCGCCAGTTTGCCCAGGATTTCTTCATAAACGGGCAACAGGCGGTCGATGAGGTCGATCCGGTCGAAACCGGCTTCTTTCTCCTTGCCCAGCAGCAGGTAGGTGATGGGACCGATTAATACGGGCTTGGTGTCGATACCCAATTGCTTGGCTTCGTTGAATTCGTTGACCACCTTCTCGGAAGTGAGGCGGAACTGCTGGTCTTTCACGAACTCGGGCACGATGTAGTGGTAGTTGGTATCGAACCACTTGGTCATTTCCATGGCGGTTACATCGAGTCCGTCTTGCTGGAAGCCACGGGCCATGGCGAAATATAAATCGAGGTTATAAGAAGAAGCACCTTCCACTGCGAAACCCTTGTAGCGGGTTGGGATGGCGCCGACGGTAAGTGTAAGGTCGAGCACCTGGTCATAGAACGAAAAATCGTTGGAAGGGATAAGGGCGATGCCTGCCTCCCGTTGGGTTTTCCAATTTTCTTCGCGAATGGCGCGCGCGGCCCCCAGCAGTTCCTGTTGGCTGATTTTCTTTGCCCAGTAGGCTTCGTTGGCCTTTTTCAGCTCCCGAAGGGCACCGATACGCGGGTAACCCAAGTTGTTGGTTTTTAACATGATATTGTTTGAATAAATTAATGTACAATACAGCGACATCCTTCCATTTGCGGACAAGAGGAGTCTTTTCTTACTGGATGCTTTCGGGAGAGGGCACAAGGGTGAGTTGTGTCTGCTTATTTTTCCCCCACCGAGGCGGGAGTAGAATTTAGCACCTTGTCTGCCGACAGGTTGCTAAGGCTTCACAGGGTCCATTCCCTCTGCCTTTCTCCATAAGCGGCCGCTAATATCGGGATTAAGATTGAAATACGCAAAAATATTAATTGTGGAACGGGGATGACACGGATTGAGCAGATTTAAACGGATCTATGCATTCTTGCGCCGGGGAACTTATAGGGGGAAAATCAACTCACCAACAACTTATATCCCTTGCCATGCACATTCACGATCTCGACCTTTGGGTCATCGCGCAGGTATTTGCGTAGCTTGCTGAGGAACACGTCCATGCTGCGGCCATTGAAGTAGTTGTCGTCGTGCCAGATTTTCAGTAGGGCTTCCTCGCGTGTGAGCACATCGTTTTTCTTGATACAAAGCAGGCGGAGCAGCTCCGCTTCTTTGGTTGATAGTTTTTGCTGTTGCCCGTTGTAGCTGATCTGCTGGGCCACATAGTCAAAGTGGTATTTGCCGATCTCGAATTGGTCGGCGTACGCCTCTTCCTGTTTTTCTCGCGATGCCCGTTTAAGCAACGCATGGATACGTAGTAACAGCTCCTCCACACGGAAAGGCTTGGTGATGTAGTCGTCGCCGCCCAGTCCGAACGCTTCGGTTTTATCTTCCATCATTCCTTTGGCGGTGGCAAAGATGATGGGGATGTCCGCGTTGGTCTTGCGGATTTCCTTGCCCAACGTGAAACCATCCTTGCGGGGCATCATCACATCGAGTATACAGAGGTCAAATGGCTCTTTATTGAACTGGCGCAGTGCTTCGTCACCGTCCTTGCATAGGACAACGTCAAATTTGCCTTTCAGCTCTAAATAGTCTTTCAGAATATCGCCCAGGTTCGGGTCGTCTTCTGCCAATAGAATCTTTTGCATAGTGGTTGGTCTCCCTATCGTTCGAGCGGTAACGTGATTTCAAATGAAGTTCCTTTGTCTTTTTCGCTACGTACATGTACTTTGCCACCCAACCGTTTAACGATATCGTTCACGTAGCTGAGTCCAAGGCCAAAGCCTTTCACGTCATGGCGGTTTCCGGTTGGGATGCGGTAAAATTGATCGAAAATCTTCGAGAGCTGGTCCCGGTTCATCCCAATGCCCTTATCGGCCACGGTGATGTGGATTTGCTTACTGCTGTTTTTTGTTCTGATGGTGATGTCGGGGTTTTCAGCGCTGTATTTTATGGCGTTGTCCAACAAATTGAACAATACGTTAGAAAGGTGCAACTCATCGCCCGATACGACAGCATCGGTGGCATCGAGGTGCATGCTAACCTTGGCTTCGTGTTTAAGCAGTTGCAGCTCCATGCTATCCACCACCGCTTGGGCAAGATCGTTCATGTCTACAGGGCGATGTTCCAGCTTCAGGTTATCTTTCTCGAGGCGAGCGATATTGAGCACGCGTTCAATGTGATTGCCCAACCGGACGTTTTCATCGTAGATAATGTTGGCCAAGCGGGAGGCACGTTGCTGGTCGGCAGCGATGTCGGCATCCTTGAGCGATTCGCTGGCGATCATGATGGTGGCTACCGGCGTTTTAAACTCGTGCGTCATGTTGTTGATGAAATCTGTTTTCATCTCCGATATTTTCTTCTGCCGGAGCATGGTAAAGATGGTATACGTAAAGGATCCGATCAATACCAGCAACAGGGTCGCCGAAGAAAACAGCATCACCGTCATGTTTCCCATCAATACATGGTCCTTGTTGGGAAAATATATGGCCAAGCGGCCAGACGAACGCTCGTTATCTGCCCGGAACAATTCGGTGGTGTATAGGCTTTGTGGGTTGGGTTCTTCTGTTTCTGAGAAGTTGGCGAACGACGCATATAGCGTGGTGCTCCTATCCTTGATGACGAGGTCGAACGGCGAATGGATCGCCCTGTTCTTAAGCTCTTTCTCCAGCTCCGATTTGATATAAGCCACGTTGATCCGCTCGCTCAACGGGCGCTTATATAACTCCATTTCCGCCTCAAAACCCTTTACTATCATCGGGTTTTTGCCACTTAAGATAGCAATGGTATCCATCAACGTGCTCGCTTGCAACAGCTGTAGCTCCTGCTCCTTGCGGGCAATCTCGCGACTCATCTTGAGGTCCTGTCGGGGGGCGAACGCTTTTATCGCATATTTTATGCTCGTTGTGTTGAACGCGTCGGGCCCTATCGGGATAAAGTACCGCACGCTGTCATCCTTGGCTTTGACCGTCGGCACTTGACGGGCAGCGGAAAGCCCTATGGAATTATCATTCCGTTGGAAGCCATTGTCAATCACAATGTTTGATTGATAGCTGACCGACACGAGGTGTTGATATTGCGGATTATTGATATACGTTTCATAGAAATCGTTATTTTCAATAGGGATAACGATCGGGAATTGTTTGTTAAGTTCCTCTTCCTGCTGAAGAAATGCCAGATGTAGTTCTGCCTGCTTTTGGTGCAATCTTTCGATCTCCGTTTTTAAGCGGAGCTGTTCTTCGAGTTTGCGTTGTTCGCGCTCCAGCTTTTCTTTGTTCTTACGTTGGGCGGCAGCAAGCTGCATCACTTCCCGCTTTTCGGCTTTGGAGGCAACCGCATTGAGCGCCGCTTTCACAGACTCGTCAAAAAGCTGGGCCTTCAATGCATACGACTGGCGGATAAAAAAGTACTGCATAGACACCACCCCCAAAAGGGCGACTGTCATCAGACCGATGATTAATCCAATACTCTTTTTGTGCTTCATTCCCTACAAAAATACATAAGCTGTAAGGCAAACAGTAGCTTTTAACAAATTTTAACACCGTGTGTCAGTTGGCGTTCTGTTATTTTCGCTACTTTTGGGTGTACCAATCTGCTTGGGTTATGAATAGGTGCTATAATTTTTTAGTTGCTTTTTTTTGTTTGCCCGTAGTGGGGTTTGCCCAGCATGACGGGGGTACCGGAGCCTTGCGTATGATGAAGCCTGAAAGGCGGACCGTTATCGATTCTGTTCTGTCGGACTCCAAACCAAAACGCGGCGATCGGGTATTTGACACCTATCCGATGCCCAACGGGTACCGCAGGGATTACGCCGTAGCCATGCCGAATGCTTACCGGGGGGACAATTGCGTGCCCATACCGAATGCTTACCAAGTGGGTCCCGGCAGTTTTATTGTCCAAACAGACCGCATAACAGGTGAGCATGTGGTGGATAGTGCCCTTATGAACCAGTTGAATAAACTGCTGGACAAACAAAAAGAGCAATCTCCAAAGGCAGGGAGACCCTAGCCCGCTGTTTTGGTTACGTGGAGCTTCCGGCCCACCTTGTTAAAGGTGTACCCTTTTTTATCATTGAAATACTCGTCTACCGCATTGCGGCAGCCCGACCAATCGTAATAATCGTCGAATATAAGTTTACCACCCGGAGAAAGGTGGGGTTCGATCTGGAGCAGGCAGCTCATTACCGAGGCGTACCAATCGCAATCGATGTGAGCCAACGCCACCGGCTGGGTAATGTATAGGGTATCTTCGAAATAGCCTTTGATGAGCTTGATGTTGTTTTTTTTGGGAGGCAAGCCGTGTTTTGTTAGATTGGTTGCCACCACTTCCTGTAGGTTTTCGGTATATCCATAATACGTGTTGCGGCCGATTCCCTTTGATTTGCCGCTTTTGATTTCTTCATACCGGGCATGGACATCGGCATCATCCTTGTCTGACGGTGGCGGGATCATCCCGAAAGCATCGTATAGGCGGAACTCGCGTTGAGGGGCCTTTGCTTTGCCCAAAGCGATGGCCGATCCACCAAGGGCGCAGCCTGCTTCGATAAATAGGCCGGTTACCTGCGCCTCTTCCACCTTCCGGGCCACCTCATACAGATTGAGCAGGTCGCGGGTGTTGAGGTAGGTCAACTGCGCAGCCTTGACCTGTAGGATGGCTGCTTTGTTGCCATCCGTAAGGCGGTACCACCAGGCAAGCGCCTTGGCGGTTACCCCATCCGCGACCTCGTGGATACCCATCCGCTACTCCATTTCGGTTACCTTGATTGTATTTGTCTTCCCTTTCTTATGCAAGGGGGTAGACGCGGTGTTGATGACGATTTGCCCCGGCTGCACGAGTTTTTTTGACTTTAGCAACGAGTTTACATCATGGATGCTGCCATCGGTGCTTTCAAACTTGTCGTAGTAGAACGTTTTTACGCCCCATAGAAGCGTCAGCGTATTGAGCAGCGCCCGGTTGCCGGTAAAAATATAGATGTCTGCATTGGGGCGATAGCTCGAAATCTCAAAAGCGGTATAACCTGAGTAGGTCATGGCCACGATGGCCGAAGCACTGGTTTTTTCGGCCAGGTACACTGATGAGCCACAGATGGCATCGGGAATCACCGACTCGACGTCTTGATCTGTCTTTGTAGAACTGTAATACGGGTAAGATGTCCGCTCCACATGGACGATGATCTTGCTCATGGTCTCAATCACGATTTCGGGAAATTCGCCCACAGACGTTTCGCCGCTCAGCATGACCGCGTCGGCACCATCGAGCACCGAATTGGCTACGTCGTTTACTTCCGCTCGCGTAGGGCGCGGCGTCGTGATCATGCTTTCCAGCATCTGCGTGGCGATGATGACCGGCTTCGAGGCGTTACGGCATTTCTTGACAATCATTTTCTGCAGTACCGGAACATCTTCCATGGGCATCTCCACGCCAAGGTCTCCCCGGGCTACCATGATACCGTCGGTCACCTCGATGATGGCGTCGATATTGTCAATCGCTTCCGGCTTTTCTATTTTCGCAATGACACGTGATGATTTTCCTGCTTCACGGATAACGTCTTTCAACCGCACAATGTCTTCCGCGTTACGCACGAACGACATGCCGATCCACTCCACATCGTATTGTAATACGAAATGGAGGTTGTCGAGGTCCTCTTCGGTAAGGCTTGGGATGGATACCTTCGTGTTTGGCAGGTTTACTCCTTTGCGCGACGTAAGTACGCCACCATGTACGACCTCGCACCACACCGTGTCTTCCAGGTTGCTGCGCAGCACCCGTAGCTGTATTTTCCCATCGTCGAGCAAGATGATTTCATTTTCATTCACATCTTTGGGAAACTCGGGGTAGGTGATATAAATTTGGTTCTCGTCTCCCACGAGCTTGTGGGTGGTAATTTCGACTTGGCTTCCATTGAGGAGTACCGCCCCGCCTTCTTTCATTTTGCCGATCCGGATTTTAGGGCCTTGGAGGTCGGCCAGAATACCGATATTCGTGTTGTATTCGCTGTTGATTTCCCGTATGGTGTTGATAACCGCTAGGTGATCTTCTTGGCTGCCGTGCGAAAAGTTGAGACGGCATACATCTACACCCTTGGCAATTAGGCTAGTTAGTATTTCTTTCTTTGCCGATGCTGGCCCCAGTGTGGCAACTATTTTAGTTCTCTTTTGAACCTTTTCCATTTATTACTGTCAGTTAATGTGTTTCTATACGTGTGCCCTGCGCGGGCAGCCGTCTGATTTGTTCGTTTTCTAATCTATGGTGTGATTGATACACTTTGATATACTTCGGCAAACTTAGGTAAATTCTTTTATTTATATGTAATGTAACCGAATTGCATTAAAAGAAATTCTTGGTCTCTCCGCCGCCTCTTACGGTACCTTTTTTATAGCGTAAATATGTTTTATAGCGTAAATATGGCACTAAAATATCAGATTTTCTTTGGATTTCAATTTTTGCGGTGAGATTTCGCTGGCGGCCACTACATCTGTTAATGCGACGATGTGATCCAGCAGTACGTTAAGGTCTTCTTCGTCTATAAAGTTTCTGATGAGTAGGAAATAATCGGAGTGGCGCATTTCGGGTACCAAGACGCCGCTATCCATCCCGCGGTTTGCCAATAAGTAATACTCTGTTTCTCCGGTTTCGTCAAAATCGGCATACCGACTAAAAGAGGCTTGCCCCACGGGAGGCGGCATCCCAATTTCATAGTCGGCTATCTTATGCAGTTTTAATCCCGTAACCTTGTTGATAAAGTAACACAGCCGATAGTCCCTAAGCGATGACGTAATGGCAATCAACACGAAGTCGAGATCCAATTCGTATTTTAATGTGACCTTATTCAAAGTATTTTCCTATATTCAACGCAAACTTAGATAAATTTGCTGTATTGTGGATAAAAGCAGCGGATTTATCGGTTTGGCTTCGGTGGGCTGGTGAGTTCGGTTTTTCGCTGAAATGGAAGGAAAACCGGGCGGAGCGGAAAATTACAAAACAAAAGGACGGAATGTGCATTTACCATAAAAGGGATGAAGAGAAACGCATAACAGTTGACCCATATATTACCGGGTTAAAAGAAGCTAACTAATTCTTTTGCTAAATCGTTGATATAAAAACACTAATTCGGCTTGTGGGGAAAACCTGAATAATGCTCCAAAAATCAAATATGTTTTACTATTTGCCGAAATTTATTTTTCTTTGCACAGATTTATTAAACAATTAAACTATAGAATCATGTCTGATATCGCATCAAGAGTTAAAGCAATCATCGTTGAAAAGCTAGGTGTAGACGAAAACGAAGTGACCCCGGAAGCTTCATTCACCAACGATTTGGGCGCCGACTCACTCGACACCGTGGAGTTGATCATGGAATTCGAAAAGGAATTCAACGTTGCAATCCCCGATGACCAGGCTGAGACCATCAGCACGGTAGGACAAGCAATCGCTTATTTAGAAAAAAACGTTAACTAACTAAATTCATTAGGCCAATCGTTATAAATGGAGCTTAAAAGAGTAGTAGTAACAGGGTTAGGTGCGCTTACTCCGATTGGGAATACTGTCCCCGAATTTTGGGACAGCCTGATTAAAGGAGTAAGCGGCGCTGCTCCAATCACCAAGTTTGACGCGTCGAAATTCAAGACGCGTTTTGCTTGTGAAGTGAAAGGATTCAACGCCGAGGACTTCATGGAGCGCAAAGAGGCCCGAAAAGTAGATCCATTTGTACATTACGCGTTGGCTGTGACGGATGAAGCGATTGCGGATGCATCGCTCGTATTCGATAAATTAGATACCAATCGTATCGGAGTGATATGGGGGTCCGGTATCGGTGGGCTTAAGACATTTTTGGATGAGGTGATCAACTTTTCGGGTGGTGATGGAACTCCCCGTTTCAACCCGTTTTTCATTCCGAAGATGATTTTGGACATCGCTCCCGGCCATATTTCCATGCGCCACGGGTTGCGAGGCCCTAATTTTTCAACCGTATCAGCTTGTGCGTCGTCTACGCATGCGCTGATCGATTCCCTGAACTACATCCGCACCGGATATGCCGATATCATCATAAGCGGTGGCTCCGAAGCGATCATCAACGAAGCCGGCATCGGTGGTTTCAACGCCATGCATGCGCTATCCACACGCAACGACAATCCCCAAACCGCGTCGCGGCCATTTGATAAAGACCGGGATGGCTTCGTGGCTGGCGAAGGCGGCGCGGCCATCGTGTTGGAAAGCTTGGAACACGCCCAAGCGCGGGGGGCGAAGATTTATGCGGAACTCGTTGGGGCAGGGATGAGTGCCGATGCTTACCACATCACGGCTTCGCATCCCGAAGGGCTTGGTGCTCGGCTCGCCATGGGCAACGCATTGAAAGACGCCCGGCTCGCCAACGATGCCATCGACTACATCAACGTGCATGGTACGTCTACCCCGGTAGGCGATCCCAGTGAGATTATGGCCATTCTTGAGTTGTTTGGCCAACACGCGTACGAACTGAATATAAGTTCTACCAAATCCATGACAGGCCACCTCTTGGGGGCGGCAGGTGCGGTGGAATCTATCGCATCTATTCTTGCCGTCAAAAACGATATCGTGCCGCCCACAATCAACCATTTCACGGACGACCCGAATCTTGATCCGAAATTAAACTTCACATTCAATAAAGCACAGAAGCGAATAGTGAACGCCGCCATGAGCAATACTTTTGGTTTTGGTGGCCATAACGCCACGGTTGTTTTCAAGAAATTCGAAGGATAATTTAAAGGCATTTCACACCAAGGGGAATATCCCTTTTTTGTGCTTATTCAGTTAGTAATCAGATGCCTGTTTCGAAGATTTACAAACTGCATTTTTCACCCAATCGCCGCTATGTGCGGGCGCTGAAGAACATGCTCGGCTTTGTTCCGGGCAACCTGCATCTTTACCAGCTTGCTTTCCGCCATAAGTCGGTAGCCGTGCCCATAAAGGATGGCACCAAAAACAGCAATGAGCGGCTTGAGTTTTTGGGCGACGCGGTATTGGGCTCGGTGGTGGCCGAATTGCTCTTCAAAAAGTATCCCTACAAAGGCGAAGGATTCCTTACTGAGATGCGCTCCAAGATTGTAAGCCGGGCGCACCTCAACCAGTTATCGAAGAAACTGGGACTGAACGAACTTATCCAATACGATGCTCGCATGGTTCATTATCCCAATAAGCAAGGCTCTTTGTTAGGAGATGCTTTTGAAGCCCTGATAGGTGCTATCTACCTGGATAAAGGGTATGCGTTTGTAAAAAACTTCCTGATTAAACGTATTATCAAACCCCATGTAGATATCCAGCTGTTGGAGCAGACAGAAACCAATTTCAAAAGCCGGCTTATTGAGTGGTGCCAGCAGGCCGGTAAGGACGTTAGTTTTGTCCAGGCTGAGAATGAGGCGGGCGATAGCGTTAAGATTTTTACGATCGATGCGGTGGTAGACGGCGAAGTGTACGGTAGGGGTCGCGACTATAATAAAAAAAGTGCCGAGAAAATCGCCGCCGAGAAGGCTTGCGAAGTGCTTAATGTGCTTTGATCTTTGCCTTTCGCTAGGTGCTTTTTTCCCTTTCCAGGGCAAATCTGCAAATCAGCAAACAAGCAGATGGGCAAATTTACAGGTCAATCCTTACGTTTCCGCTATCGCTTTTGCCTCTCAGTCGCAGCGGGAGATCGATACATTTGCCTTGCCTATACAGGCAAATATATCTAAGTTTGCCGCATGGCAGTAATCAAACCTTCATTGGCCAAGGGCACGCGTGATTTTTCGCCCGCGGAAATGGAAAAGCGCAACTATATCTTCAATACCGTTAAATCGGTATTCATCAAATACGGATACCGGGAAATTCAGACCCCGTCGTTTGAAAACCTCCAGACACTTACTGGCAAATATGGCGACGAAGGGGATCAGCTGATATTCAAGATACTCAACTCGGGCGACTATCTTGCCAAGGCTCCGGCCGGGCTGCTCGAAGCACGCGCTTCCACTCCACTGATTCCGCATATCACGGAGCGTGCCCTGCGTTACGACCTGACAGTTCCATTCGCCCGCTACGTGGTGATGCACCAGCATGAGCTCACCCTACCGTTCAAGCGGTTCCAGATACAACCCGTTTGGCGTGCCGATCGGCCGCAACGCGGCCGCTATCGTGAGTTTTATCAATGCGATGTGGATGTGGTGGGCTCCGATAGCTTACTTAACGAAGCAGAATTTGTACTTATCTACCACGAGGCGTTGACTAGCCTCGGACTGCGTGATTTCTCCATCAAGCTCAACAACCGGAAACTACTTGCGGGTATCGCTGAAATATTGGGCAAGCCTGAGCTGATTGTGGACATGACCGTAGCGATCGATAAGCTGGACAAGATCGGTTTGGAAGGGGTGAACAAGGAATTGTTGGCCCGTGGTTTCAACACCGACGAGCTGCAAAAGCTGCAACCCATTATCCAGTTGCAAGGCACCAACGCCCAAAAGATTGAGCGACTCAAGGAAATATTGAGCTCATCGACCACGGGCCTTGCCGGGATCGATGAGCTGGAAACCATACTGGGCTACGTAGAGAAACTCGCTGGCGATACGGCCCTGCTTAATCGATTCGTGGAACTGGATATCACGCTGGCCCGCGGACTCAACTATTACACGGGGTGTATTTTCGAGGTGAAGACCAATGAGGTAACCATGGGCAGTATTGGCGGTGGCGGACGCTACGACGACCTAACGGGTATGTTCGGTCTGAAAGGGATTACCGGTGTGGGTATTTCGTTCGGGGCCGACCGGATATACGATGTGCTGGAAGAATTGGGGCTTTTTCCAGAGGCCGCGGAACAGTCGACACGGGTGTTGATCAGCAATTTCGACAAACTGTCCGAACTTTATGCGCTGCCCCTGCTTCAGAAATTGCGCAATGCGGGGGTCGCCTCCGAGTTGTACCCCGCTTCTGCTAAATTGAAGAAACAGCTCACCTATGCCGATAATAAGAAGATTCCATATGTGGTCCTAATCGGCGAAGAAGAGATTGCAGGTGGTGTGTTTTCTTTAAAGGACATGCGCTCAGGCGAACAACGCAAATTGAGCCAAACCGAAATTCTCGATTACCTGACCCCCTAAAGCATGAATTTCGTAGGCAATTTAATTTGGATTGTTTTCGGTGGGTTTTTCATCTTTTTGGAATACCTCGTGGGTGGTCTGGTGCTCTGCCTGACCATTGTTGGAATACCATTCGGCGTGCAGTTGTTTAAGCTGGCAATAGCTTCGTTGGTTCCATTCGGCACCAGCGTTACCAATGTGCCGAGTAGTACGGGGTGCCTCTATACATTGATGAACATTCTCTGGGTTGTGTTTGGGGGAATATGGGTGGCACTCACGCACTTTTTCTTCGGCATATTGCTTTGCATTACCATTATTGGCATACCGTTCGGTAGGCAACATTTAAAGTTGATGGGGTTAGCTTTCACGCCGTTCGGAAAGGCTATCGGGTAATGCGGTAGTGTCGTTCCCAGCGGAACGAAAGTTATGATTACCTTTGTTCGCTGCACCAATCCATAAGTACCAACATGAATAACAAACGAATTTTTTACATTTTGACGATTTCCACTGCATTCATTGTGTCGTGTGATGACACGAGGCAAGTAACAGACAATCCGTTGCTGAACGTTTATGACACCCCCAACGGGGTGCCGCCATTTGACCAAATTAAAAGCGAACATTTCAAGCCGGCCTACGAAGAGGCCTTGGGACAACACCGTGCCGAGGTGGATTCGATCGCTGCTATCACCGACGCACCTACGTTCGAAAATACCATCCTTGCGCTTGAGGACGCCGGGCAACTGCTGGCCCGCGTTTCCTACGTATTCTCCAATTTGAGTTCATCCACCACCAATGATACGTTGAAAGCATTGGATACCGAGTTGGCACCCAAGCTTGCTGCCCACCGCGACAACATTTCGTTGAACGATGAGCTATTTGGCCGGGTGAAGGCGGTGTGGGACCAACGCGACAGCCTCGGCCTTGACGGTGAGCAGCTGATGCTGCTGGAACGGAGCTACAAGAATTTTGTGCGCAACGGCGCTAGCCTGGGCGACGCGGACAAAGCGGTGTTGCGCGAAATCAATACACAGCTCGCGGAATTGACCACCCAATTTGGTCAGCATGTACTGGCAGAAACCAATGCTTTTGAGCTGGTGGTGGATAACGAAGAGGCGCTCGCCGGCCTTTCGGACGGGATGAAGGCGGCCGCGGCTGAAACTGCGAATGCAAAGGGACATGACGGTAAATGGGTATTCACACTATCCAACTCCAGTGTGATGCCTTTTCTCCAGTTTGCCGATAACCGCGAGCTACGCCTACAGATCTGGGAAGCCTACAAAAACCGCGGAGCCAATGGCAACGACAACGACAACAGCGATATTTTAGTGGAGATTGCCAACCTTCGCCTCAAGAAAGCCAATCTATTGGGATACCCAACCCATGCCCATTACGTGCTGGAAGAAGCGATGGCCGAGAACCCTACCAACATAAAGAAGCTGCTGGATGGACTATGGAAGCCTGCCATTGCCAAAGCAAAAGCCGAAGCGTATGATATCCAGAAGGAAATAGAATCTGCTGGCCAAAATTTCCAGGCACAACCCTACGACTGGCGGTATTATTCGGAAAAGATCCGCCAGCAACGCTTTTCATTGAGCGAGGAGGAACTGAAGCCTTATTTCAGCCTGGCCGGTGTACGGCAGGGCGCTTTTGACGTGGCCAACAAGCTGTACGGACTTCGGTTCAAGCCGCTGGAAGGTATGCCTACCTACCACCCCGAAGTGGAAGTGTATGAAGTATCGGAAGCCGACGGCACCTTGGTCGGGATTTTCTACGTGGATTATTTCCCCCGCGAGTCAAAACGGCCCGGCGCCTGGATGAGCTCATTCCGTAGACAATACAAAGAAAATGGCCAACGTATGGCACCGGTTATCGTAAACGTATGCAATTTCACCCCGCCGGTAGGTAGCCTGCCCGCGCTACTTACCTTTGATGAGGCCAACACGCTGTTCCACGAGTTTGGCCATGCACTCCACGGCCTGCTGTCTGACGTTTCCTATCGGAGCCTATCGGGTACGTCCGTATCGCGCGACTTCGTGGAACTACCATCGCAGGTGATGGAAAACTGGGCCGAAGACCCGGCCGTGTTGAAGACATACGCAAAACACTACGAAAGCGGCGAGGCTATTCCCGACTCGCTTATCGCCAAGCTGGAAAGTGCGGGCACGTTCGGCCAAGGGTTTGCCACGGTGGAGTACCTGGCTTCGGCCATCCTCGATTTTGACTACCATACGATTACCAGCCCGATCACTGTGAGTGCCCAAGCATTTGAAAAGGCATCGATGCAAAAAGCCGGGCTGATCGATGAGATCATCCCGCGGCACAGGAGCACATACTTTAATCACATCTTCTCCGGTGGCTATTCCGCAGGTTATTATAGCTACATCTGGGCAGAAGTGCTGGATGCCGACGCGTTTGCGGCTTTTAAGGAAACCGACCTGTATGACAAGACCACGGCCAACGCGTTCCGCCAAAATATCCTCGAAAAAGGAGGGACGGAAAAACCCGCAGAACTTTACCGGAAATTCCGGGGGGTCGATCCCGACCCGGTTCATTTGATGAAAAAAAGAGGATTGGATTAAACGAGTTTTTTTCGGAGAGGGCTGCAGATTTGCAGCCTTTTTTGTTGGACGGAGCCGCTTGCCGCGGGTACGGTCGGGTATCACTATATCCCCGCTGAGTGGAATTGCAGATCGTACAACCGCTTGTAGTATCCGTCCATGCGGAGCAATTCCTGATGCGAACCCATTTCTTTCATCTCGCCCTTATCCAGCACGATGATTTTATCTGCCTTTTGGATGGTGGAAAGGCGGTGGGCAATCACAATGGAAGTCCGGCCCGCCATCAGCTTGTCGATGGCCTGTTGGATGAGCTCTTCCGACTCGGTATCTACGGATGAGGTGGCCTCATCAAGCACCAAGATTTTCGGGTCGTGCACCAGTGCACGGATGAATGAGATGAGCTGCGCCTGGCCGGAAGATAAGGTGGCGCCACGCTCCTGCACTTTGTAGTCATAGCCGCCCGGCAACCGCATGATAAATTCGTGGGCACCCACCTGTTTAGCGGCGGCCACTATCTGCTCCCGGCTGATGGCCGGGTCGTTGAGGCTGATGTTGCTGGCCACGGAATCTGAAAACAGGAACACGTCTTGCAATACCGTGGCAATCGTACGGCGGAGGTAGTTTAAGTCATAGTCCCGGATGTCTACGCCATCCAGTCGTATGGAACCCTGATTGATTTCATAGAAACGGCTAAGGATATTGATGGTTGAAGATTTCCCTGCGCCGGTGGCGCCTACCAGTGCCAGCGTTTCGCCCTGCTTTACCTCAAAGCTGATGTCTTTCAGCACCCACTGCTCATCGTTATATGCAAACCACACGTTGTCAAAAGCAATCTCCCCCCGAATGTGATTCGGTTGCTGGATGCCCTCGTTAGGTGTCCGCTCGTCGGTATCGAGGACCGCAAAGATACGTTCGGCACTCACCATACCCATCTGGAGGGTGTTGAACTTATCCACCAATTCGCGGATGGGCCGGAAAATCATGTTGATGTACATGATAAACGCGACGATCACTCCGGGCGACAGCGTATCAGCTAACACCTGTTTGGAGCCATACCATACCAAAAGGCCCAGGGATACGGCCATGATGATCTCCAGTACAGGAAAGAAGATAGAAAAATACCAGTTGGCTCGGATATGGGCATTGCGATGCTCCGCATTGGCCGCTTTAAATTTGCGCATCTCCTGTTCCTCGCGGGCGAAATACTGGATGATGCTGATCCCGGAGATATGTTCCTGCAGGAATGTGTTGAGGTTAGATACCCATTTGCGTACATCCTGGAAGGCGGATTTCATGGCTTCCTTAAAAACGTAAGTCGCTCCGACCATCAGTGGCATGGGAATCAGTACGATGAGTGTCAACCTCCAATCCGTATAGAACATCACGCCCAATATGACGATTAGTTGGAGGACATCACCGATAATCTGGATGAGGCCTTCCGAGAAGATATTGGCAATGGTCTCGAGGTCAGAGATGGTACGGGTAATCAGCCGACCTATCGGTGTGCGATCGAAGTACTTGAGCCGGAGACCGGTAATGTGGTTAAAGACATTGATGCGGAGGTCGCGGATTACCGATTGCCCCAATGTATTGGTCATCAATGTATGGAAATAGCGCACCACAGTTTGCAGGAGTAGCAGTCCCAGCATCAACAAGAGCATCAACTGCAGGCCGCCGATGTCATTCTGGAGGATAAACCGATCGAGCGTATATTCCACAAGCATAGGCAATGCCGGGGCCACACCGGCCATCAAGATGGTGAGCACAACGGAGATGACAAAAATACCTCTGTATGGCCTTACATAGCGTAGCATCCTGCGTAGCAGCTGCGCATCATACGTCTTCCCGGTTACCTTCGGTTCGCTCATGGATAGCTGCAAAAGTACGACTTTGTCCGAATATCTCCGTTCACCGATTTGTCAAATGGGATTTACGTAGGGATATTGCACCTCGGTGAGGTACAGTCCGCATGCCGGCACGGATGAGCCGGCAACAGCGCGGTCTTTGCTTTTGACAACGGTATGCATATGCTCCGGTGGGTGTTCTCCCCGGCCAATTTCCATCAGTGTGCCCACGATGGCCCGCACCATGTTGCGCAGGAAGCGGTTGGCCGAAATATGGAAGACCAACCGGCTATCATTGACCCAAAGCCACTCCGCTCGTGTAACCTGGCAGTTGTTGGTGTGTACTTGCGTATGTGACTTGCTGAAACACGAGAAATCTTCATATTGATGTAAGATAGCGGCAGCTTCGTTCATTGCCAATATATCGGGGGCACCGCGTAGCAACCAGGAGCGGTCGTGTAAGAAAGGGTCTTTATTCAGATGCACATGGTATTCATAGGATCGTTTCACCGCATCGAATCGGGCATGGGCATGGGGTGCCACGGCAATGAGCCGCTTGGCGGCGATGTCGTGTGGGAGCAATGCATTAAGCCGATGGAGGAAATCGCGCTCTTCCAACGGCAATGCGGGGGCTTGCCAGTCGAAATGGGCAAATAGCTGCTTGGCGTGTACACCCGTATCCGTACGGCCGCACCCTACCGTGGCCGTGTTATGGCGTAGCAGGGTAGATAGGGCCTTCTCGAGGAGCTCCTGAACAGTCAAGGCATTCGATTGGATCTGCCACCCGTGGTACGCGCCGCCGTCGAAAGCGATTTCGATGAAATATCGTTGATGGGAAGTTTCCACGGCTATAAAGGTACGGATTTTGTGATTTGCCTTTTGCACTTTGCCATTTGCCATTTGCGCTTTGGTATTTGCACTTTGCTTAATGCAAACAGCACATCAGCAAAAAAGCAAAAAACGCATTAGCAAAAAGCAGACTGCCAAATCAGCAAATTAGCTTATCTTTGCACGCTATGATATATCTTACACGGCGAGAACGGTTTAACGCGGCGCACAAATTATATCGCGAGGAGTGGAGCTTGGAACAAAATGAGGCTGTATTTGGCAAATGTTCCAACCCCAATTGGCATGGACACAATTATGAGCTGTTCGTGACGGTGAAAGGTGAGGTGGATGCGCAAACAGGGTTCGTGATTGATTTGAAGGAGCTGAAGCACATCATCGAAATCCATGTGATTGACAAGCTGGATCACCGCAACGTGAACCTCGATGTAGACTTTATGCAGGGAAAAATGGCATCTACCGAGGTGTTGGCGATTGAGATTTTCAGGCAATTGAAACCGCATATCGAGGCGAATGGGGCCCTGCTTCATTCGGTGAAGCTGGTTGAAACCGAAAATAATTCCGTGGAATATTTTGGTGAAGAATAACGCCAAAGGTTAAAAAAACGACTATGGACAACGATTTCCCAATCAACGAGGAGGAAATAGACGGGTACGTGAAGATAGACCGCTACAACCCCGAAAAGGTGGCGCGAATCGCTTCGCATTATGCAGATATATTGGCTCTTTTGGGTGAGAATCCCTCGCGCCAAGGGTTGTTGAAAACGCCCGAACGGGTGGCTAAAGCGTTGCAATACCTTACCCATGGTTATGACGTCGATCCTGCGGCCGTCCTGCGGGGAGCCATGTTTGAGGAAGAGTATAGCCAAATGGTGGTCGTAAAGGATATCGAGGTGTATTCGATGTGCGAGCATCACATGTTGCCCTTCTTTGGTAAAGCACACGTGGCCTACATCCCAAACGGCCATATTGTAGGCTTAAGCAAGATTCCCCGGGTGATAGACATCTATGCCCGCCGCCTGCAGGTGCAGGAGCGGCTTACCAACGAAATCCGTGATTGCATCCAGGAAACATTAAATCCGGTTGGTGTGGCGGTGGTCATTGAATGCAAGCACCTCTGCATGTGCATGCGTGGTGTACAGAAACAAAACTCGGTAACCACCACCTCGGCATTTACGGGCGAGTTTGCAAAAGAGCGTACGCGCAACGAGTTCCTGCGACTGATTACCGCTTCGCTGGGCTAAGTGTCATTAAAACAACCGCAATCCGATCCGGATGGCTTCTTTTCCGCTTAGCCCCAAGTGGCTCCCAAATGACCGTGCATAGATGACGCGAAGGCGTTGCCACTCGAGACCGGCGTGGAACTCGCCATAGTGCTTGGTATCCAGCGTGTGCAAGTAGTGGAGGCCGATGATTTCCTGCAGTTTGAGTTTTCGGAGTAGGGGCACCTTGCCCGTGAGCATCGTGGAGAGATTGTATTCCCCATGTGCTTCCGCAAAGGTTCCGGAACTGCTGTGCCGATAATAGTCCAACAACAGGAAAGTGGTCAATTGCTGGTCGCTGATCAGTGTCCGCGTACCGTTGAAATGCCGGTAATCCGTATAGTAGAGCGACTTGTCATTCAAAAACGTGCCCGCCCGTAAGTCGAACGACATACGGCCATACAAGCCCAGCCCGATACCCGTTTTATGTAGCCGAGCCACCAATAGATCGTAATCCACATCGCTTCCCAGTACTTGAGGCAGACCTTTCGTATAGGATATGGATAAGATGGGCCAACGCGATGGCAGGTATACCCGCCGGTGCGGATACGTCTCGTATTTCGTGCCGAAGTCGTAACTCAACCCCAAAGAGACTTTAAGGGCCCGGTTTTCGTCGAATAGCGGAACGTCCGATTCAGGCACTAGGGGATTATTGGAAGTGAGGTACTGTTTGTTCCGTTCCCGGAAGGTATAGTCGGTACTGTTGGGTAACCATAGGCGGTTTTCCCAAACGGTGGACGCCGTTACGTGCACGTTTGCCGGCAGTGTATAGCGCCATTCTACCCCGCCGAAGGTACGCTCGTACCATTTGAGGTAATTGCGACCAAACAAGGTGGTGCTGATGGTATTGAAAAGTGGTGGCAACGACCCCCGGTTATTCATATCCTGCACGTTGCTTCCCCCATACACGTGGAGGGAACCCTTGCCGAGCGGAAAGGAGATGCCCGCATAGCCGTTGGGTCGTTTGTTTGCAAAACCGTAGCGGATGTTGCCGTAGAAGGTGAAATTGCGGTTCAGCACAGTATCGACCTGCCGGGAGTACCGCATACCATAGTTGAGCGCCAATCCTTCCACACTGTTGAAGAGCAGCGATTTTGCCAGTCCGTCGAAGGAAAGGAACGACCGGCTTGCGCGGTTGCGGTACGTATAGCCGGTGAGAAGTTGTTGCGGTTTCAGCTGGTTGGAAACGCGGTCGAGCGAATCGAGGTAAGGCTTAGATTTGCGCCGTCGTTGCAGGCTGTCTTTGCGGACGTAGTCCAGCCGCTCTTCGTCGGTGAGTAGCAGAGGACGGCTCGTGGCCCAATAAGCCGAGTCCCGTTCGTTGACACCCTCGGCAATACGCAACACTTCGTTGAATGTGCCCTTCCTGATGCCCGGACGGGTTGCGTAACCACTGTATACAGCGGCGAAGTAGCCGCCCATGCGGAATCCAAGCAGGCCGCCTACAAAATCAAATCGGACATTTGATGGTTGCCATTGGGTGCTGTCTATCGGGATAAACTCCTGCCGGATCGAGAGGGTATCGAGGAGGTTGATACCGGAGGTTTTGGTGAGCTGTAGGTTTACCCCGTAAATGCGCCAAAGGTCTTCCACGATATAGATGTCGCCTTGGTAGAGCGGTTCGCCCTTGCGGCGTGACGATACATCGATTTTATGGATGGTGAGCCCGTTTTCTTCCGTAGTGCCCTGTAGGCGGTATCGGTAGTAACCGAGTGCATTGTCGGCGATGGGCGAAATGAAGGGCCGCGGACTTAGACCATCGATGATGGGCTGGTTATTTTCATAGAAATTGAGTTTTAGGTCGGCCGCCCGGTTAAAGCTGAATGCTTGGTTATTGCCCGAAAACTTCGAGCTGATCATTTCTTCCCGGAAATCATCGGGCGGCTGCACGGTGATGTGCGACTCGGATTCGGAAAGGTATACGATTCCTGCACGGTTGGAATCCAGTCCGATTTCCCGGCCGATCTGGTCGATATCCACACCGAGGAATTTTTTTGGGGCTTGCAGTATCCGTTGCACTCCCTTAATGTATACGTTGGCGGTGTAGGGGGTAGCTTCGTGCAGGTGTTTTTTGCGCTGCCTTATCGCCTGCCGGATAATGGCGTAAGCTGGGTCTTCGCCGTTGCCAATCACCACTTCATCGAGGAGGTAGGCTTCGGCTGGCAGGCTGATCTGTATCTGTTTATCCCCGTCCATAGTAATCGGTTCGGTCGCCTGCCTGTAGCCTACCGAGCGAACTACCAATTCATGTTTACCGGCGGCGAGGCTCAACTTAAATATTCCCTCGCTATTGGCGGAAGTACCCAAGCCAGTTGTACCTTTCGGATAGATGCTGGCAAACGGCACGGGATTGCCTTGTTCATCGGTTACCTGTCCAGTAAGCCGGTATGTCTGGGCCTGGACGAACACAGTCGCCAAGCTGATTAATGCAAGCGTAAGCCACGGTTTCAGCATAAGCATCCCCAAACTTACCAAAACGGTCGCGTATGTTGTTGTTAATTTTCGTTAATATTGCAGTCAGCACAATAGACTTAAAAACATGAATACCATCAACACTTGCCTATTGACGGCAACCCTGGCATTTGCGTCGCTTGCCGCCCCTGCACAGACCTCCCCCACATTCATTTCATACCCTACGTTGAGCCCCGATGGCCAGTTGGTTGTTTTCAGCTATGCCGGTGACCTGTGGAAGGTGGCTGCGGACGGCGGGCAGGCATTTCGTCTCACTGCTATGCGCGGGGAGGAAATAGCCCCTCGGATTTCGCCCGATGGCCAATGGTTAGCGTTTTCGGCCAACCAGTTCGGCAACCACGACGTATATGTGATGCCCCTGGAGGGCGGAGACATCCGCCAACTTACCCATCACGATGCTTCCGATGAGGTAGACAGCTGGAGCTGGGACAGCCAGACCATCTATTTCACCTCGGGGCGCTACAACCGCTTTACCAGCTATTCGGTAGCTGCCCAGGGCGGTACGGCAAAACGCCTTTTCCCACACTATTTCAATACCATACACGGGGTAACCGAAAAGCCGGATGGCGAATTGCTTTTCAACAACACGTGGGAGAGCTATTTTGCCGCCAATCGCAAGCGCTACAAAGGGGAGTTTAATCCCGATATTCTAGGCTATCACCCCGGCACCACTGCGTTTACCCAGTATACCGACTACGATGGCAAGGATTTCTGGGCCTCGGTAGACCGGCAGGGCAACGTGTTCTTCGCCTCCGACGAGGCCAATGGCGAGTATAATCTTTATACGTTTACCGGCGGGGAAAAGACAGCGTTGACCCACTTCGACACCTCCATCAAGCGCCCTTCTGTAGCGACCAACGGCGGGAAAGTGGTGTTCGAAAAGGACTATCAGCTATATGTTTATGATGTGGCCACCAAGAAAACGTCGAAGCCCGATGTTACTATAGGCCGGCATACCTTATTGGATGCGCCACAGGAGTTTGACGTGAAAGAACACATTTCCTATTTCGATGTATCGCCGGATGGCAAGAAGCTCGCCTTTATCTCACGCGGGGAGCTCTTCGTGAGTGATGTAGAGGGCCAATTCATCAAGCAGATGGCCGGCTCGGGCGAGCGGTCCATGGAAGTGAAGTGGCTGGCTGACAATAAAACACTGTTGTTTAACCAGACCCATGCGGGCTACCCCAATTGGTACACGATAGGGGCCGACGGCAAGAGCGAAGCTAGGCAGCTAACGGCCGATCTGCGTAGCAACCGCGATATCACGTTCAATGCGGAACGGACCCAAGCCGTATACCTCAGCGGCCGCGACGAGGTGCGACTGCTCGACCTAAAAACATTGCAGAGTACCACCGTGGTGAAAGATGAGATATGGGCCTTCCAAAACTCGGAGCCCTCGTTCTCGCCCAATGGTGAATACATCCTGTTTACGGCCTATCGCAATTTCGAACAGGATATCTTTGTACACCATATTACGAAGAAACAAACCATCAACCTCACCAACACGGGGGTATCGGAAGCTTCGCCGGCATGGGCGCCCGACGGGAAGTCCATCTACTTTGCCAGCAATCGTACCAAGCCGGCCTACCCCACCGGCATGCGCGATGCCAGCATCTACCGCATGGAGCTGGATGATTTTGACGAACCCTATCGGATCGACAAATTCGATGAACTTTTCCAGGAGAAAAAGAAAGATGAAAAGGAGAAAGACAGCGACGGCAAAAAGAAAGGCAAGGATAAAGACGGCGAAAAAGGCGATGATGCCGATAGCACGGAGGCTGCCGATACGCCTATTGTTATCAATACCCAAGGGTTGCTCGACCGCATTACCCGGATAGGCCCTGCTTTCGGTACCCAAAGCAATCCTAAGGCGTTCAAGAAAGGCGAAAAGACGTATATCTTTTATGCTTCAAACCATGAAAGTGGCCGCAGGGCGCTGTACCGGACGGTACGAGAGGCGTTTGAAGACGACAAGACCGAGAAGGTGGCCGACGGTGGCGTGGGGAACCTCTTGGAGGTGAACGGGAAATTCTACGCCCTTTCCGGCGGCGTCGTGCAGAAATACAACATCGATGGCAATAAGTTCGAGAAGGTAGATATCGCTTTCAAATTCCGCCGGAACCTGGAAGACGAGTTCAACCAGATGTTTTACGAAACGTGGGCAGGTATTGAAGAGAACTTTTACGATGGCGACTTTCACGGGGTGGACTGGGCGGCTGTAAAAACCCGTTATGCAGCTTACCTGCCCTACCTGAACAACCGTGCCGACCTACGGGTGCTGCTCAACGATATGTTGGGCGAGCTCAACTCGTCGCACCTTGGCTTCAACTCAAGCGGCAGCGACGAGCGTAAGGACTTCTCGGTGGTAACCAATGAAACGGGGGTGGTATTCGACAACGAAAACCCCTATCGTGTACAGCGCGTGGTGGACCGCAGCAATGCGGCCCGCAAGGAGATAGATATCCGTCCCGGCGATGTATTGGTAGCGGTTGATGGACAATTGATGGATACCCTAGTTGACCGTGATGCGTATTTCACGCGCCCTTCGTTGGCCGAAGAAATGGTACTGACCTTCAGACGTGGGGGGGCGGAATTGAGCGCCAAGGTACGGCCACAAAGCAGCGGTGCGTTGCGCGACCAGCGCTACGATGAATGGATACGTGCCAACCGCCATAAAGTAGACTCGCTAGGGCAAGACCGCATAGCTTACACGTATATGAAAAATATGGGTAGCGACGAATTGGAACGCTTCCTACTGGATATGGTGGAGCAAGAAGCCCAGAAGGATGCCATCATCCTTGACCTGCGGTACAACACGGGTGGCAACGTGCACGATGAGGTACTGCGTTTTCTCTCGCAGCGCCCTTACCTGCAATGGCAGTACCGTGGAGGCAAGCGCTCACCGCAGAGCAACTTTGCCCCATCGGGCAAGCCCATCGTGTTGCTGGTGAACGAGCAGTCCCTCAGCGATGCGGAGATGACGGCTGCGGGTTTCAAAGCCCTGAAGCTGGGCAAAATCATCGGCACGGAAACCTACCGCTGGATCATCTTCACCTCGGCCAAGGGCTTGGTGGATGGCTCGATGTACCGCGTGCCGGCATGGGGTTGTTATACGCTGGAGGGCGATGACCTGGAGTTGACCGGCGTATCGCCCGATATTTATGTTAAGAACACCTTCATGGATAGGCTGCAGGGCAACGACCCGCAGTTGGAGCGGGCAGTAAAGGAGTTGCTAGAGGAGTTGGGGAAGAAATAAACTGAAAAGGACGAGTAGTAGCTTGGGCATCATAGGCTTTCGGAATAGCGGCATAATGCAACTATGCCACGCACGTCATTGAAATCCAACTTGTGCCCAGCCACGTACTTCTCTATAGTTTCCTGATGCCCCGGGTATATCCGGTACAGTTGTTTGAAGTTGGAAAACCTTCTCCGGTTTCCGTTTTTTACAATGAAATAATCGTAGTAGATTTTGGAAACTTGCCGTTCCTTGCCTTTTAGGTCTGTCCGTATACCTTGAAACGAAGCCGACGAATAGGCGTCGACTGACGCAAGTTCACTGGAGACACCGTAACCTATCGTTTGTGGTTTGTAAGCACTATTGGCATTGAATCGGATGTAAATGACCGGGGCAGCGGACACTTTTTCCAATGCATTGCTGCCATCTAAGAGAAATGTCCGCCCGGTGATGATGAGCGAGTCGATGGCCTGATAGTTGGATACTACCTTTACCTGCCCATCTCGCTTATCAATGAAATAAAGCGCGCCTTCCACCAGATTATAGTTTACTTTTTCAGCTGATTTTCGTCCATCTCTAAAATATACGACGGCATCGTGGTAGTCGTCAAAAAGATAAGCCGATAAGGTATCCTGCCCATAGCTCGGCATCGAAAGCGCCGCTAACAACAGTAAAAGGCAACATGTAGGTTTCATTTTATTCCGGTTTTAAACACCTAAGTTATCACAGTTGGCAGCCAAGATGACTGCAATTTGGCGGAAAGATAATCAATATTTCGCTTCAAAAAGAGGTACGGCAGACCTCTTTTTTATGATCCGGAGAACCCTACATATTGCCATGTTCAAAATCGTCGTTCTACAGGCGCGGGAAAGCAGAAATCCTGGCACAGCGCATTGCGGTTGGCTGTGCCGGCCAGCGCCCCCAAAAAGTACGGTACTCTTCAATTCACGCGTTAAAATCCGTACCTTTGCCCCGAAAAATTTACCGGCTGCTTGCAAAGCAGCATGGCTGCACCACGGTAGTAATATATCCGAATGAATAAAATACATTTCCAAGAAAAATTCGAGGAGCGGCACATCGGCCCAAGCGCCGATGAAACCGCCGACATGCTGGGCGTATTGGGGCTGGAAAGCCTTAGCCAGTTGATGGATGAAACGATCCCTGCGCAAATCCGAACCGAGACACCGTTGCGCTTGCCAGACGCATGGAGCGAAACGGCATACCTGCAACGGATGCGGGCTGTGGCCGACAAAAACAGGGTGTTTAAATCGTACATCGGGCAAGGATATTACGATGTGGTCGTTCCCGGGGTCATCCAACGGAATGTGTTTGAAAACCCAGGGTGGTATACGCAATATACGCCGTACCAGGCAGAGATTGCCCAGGGCCGACTGCAGGCGTTGCTCAATTTCCAGACCATGGTGATAGACCTCACCGGGATGGAGATTGCCAATGCGTCCCTGCTTGACGAAGCGACGGCTGCCGCCGAAGCCATGTTCATGCAATACGGCCTCCGCAAAAACAAAGCGGCAAATGCCTACTTCGTTTCTGACAACATATTCCCGCAGACGCTGGATGTACTGCGTACCCGAGCACAATCGTACGGCATTACGCTGATGGTCGGCCACCTGCGAGCAATTCCAGCAGGCGATGCCATTTTCGGGGTACTGGTGCAGTACCCTGCGGGCGATGGCTCGGTAGCCGATTACAGTAGCTTGGTACAGCAACTGCATAACCGCGGTATTTCCGTATGTGCGGTGGCCGACCTGCTTAGCCTGGCGTTGCTGGCGGCCCCCGGCGAGTGGGGTGCCGACGTGGTGGTGGGTAGTACGCAGCGCTTCGGCATCCCCATGGGCTTCGGCGGACCACATGCGGCTTACTTTGCTACCAAAGATGCTTATAAACGGAACATACCCGGCCGCATCATCGGTGTTACCGTGGATTCGAACGGCGAGTACGCCTTGCGTATGGCGTTGCAAACCCGCGAGCAGCACATCCGCCGAGATAAAGCCTCCTCCAATATCTGTACTGCACAGGCACTCCTCGCCATCATGGCCGGCTTCTATGCGGCCTATCATGGGCCGAAAGGATTGCTGCAGATTGCTGAGCGCATCCACGCGCTCGCCAACCTGCTCGACAGCGCCTTGCAGCAGCTGGGATATACGCAATATAACGATACTTATTTTGACACCCTCCGGGTAGAACTTGGCGAGCTTGCCGGACCCCTGCGTGCGGAGGCCCTCAACAACGAGGTGAACCTTCATTATCAAGGCACCGTCGCCGGCATTTCCATCGATGAAACCACCACATACCAGGATATCGAGGCTCTCGCACGCATCTTTGCCAAGTTGAAGGGTAAAACACTGGATGACGCAGACCTCCAAGTGCATGCCAACCGTATTGCCCTGGCTATCCCACAGGCGTTGCTGCGCAAATCGGCTTATCTCACGCATCCCGTATTCAATAGCTACCATTCCGAACACGAAATGCTTCGGTATATCAAATCTTTGGAAACCAAGGACCTTTCGTTGTGCCACTCGATGATTCCGTTGGGGTCATGCACCATGAAACTCAACGCGACAACCGAAATGGTTCCCGTAACGTGGCCCGAGTTTGGTGGTATCCATCCGTTTGCGCCCACAGACCAGGTGGGGGGCTACATGCAGCTCATCGGTGAGCTGGACCAGTGGTTGAGCGAAATCACAGGCTTTACCAAGGTAAGCTTCCAGCCCAACTCGGGTGCACAGGGAGAATATGCGGGACTGGTGGTGATCCGCGCCTATCACGAAAGCCGCGGCGATACGCACCGCAATGTAGTACTGATACCCGCATCGGCCCATGGAACCAATCCGGCATCGGCCAGTATGGCCGGTATGGAAGTGGTGGTGGTGAGGTGCGATGAGCACGGCAACATCGATGTGGCTGACCTGCGTGCCAACGCCGAGAAACATGCCGCCAACCTGGCTGCATTGATGGTTACCTACCCCTCTACGCATGGGGTGTTCGAAGAGCCGATCATAGAGATATGTGGGATTGTCCACCAGCATGGTGGGCAGGTGTATATGGATGGTGCCAACATGAATGCGCAGGTGGGCTTCACCAGCCCCGGGCGCATCGGTGCCGATGTGTGCCACCTCAATCTGCATAAAACATTCTGCATACCACATGGTGGCGGTGGCCCGGGCATGGGCCCCATCGGCGTAGCCGAACATTTGGTGCCGTTTTTGCCCAACCATGAGGTGGTGCAGGTAAGTGGGACCGATGGCGTCGGCGCCGTGTCGGCAGCACCTTGGGGCTCCGCTTCTATTTTAGTAATCTCGCATGCCTATATTGCGATGATGGGCGCCCAAGGGCTTGCCAACGCTACACAATATGCCATCCTTAACGCGAACTACATCAAGACACGGCTGGAGGACCATTACCCCGTGCTTTATGCGGGTGCCAACGGCCGTTGTGCACACGAACTGATATTGGATTGCCGCGGGTTCAAAACGGTGGGTATCGAAGTGGGCGATATTGCCAAGCGGCTCATGGACTATGGTTTCCACGCACCCACGGTGTCTTTTCCTGTAGCCGGAACATTGATGGTGGAACCTACCGAATCGGAATCGCAGGCTGAGCTGGACCGTTTTTGCGATGCGATGATTGCTATCCGCAAGGAAATAGCGGTCATTGAGCGGGGCGAGGCTGACCGGACCGACAACCTGCTAAAGGGTGCGCCCCACACCGTGGCCAAGGTAAGCGCCGACAATTGGGAGCGACCGTACACCCGCTCAGAGGCAGCCTTCCCGCTGCCGTTCGTGCGGAGTCACAAATTTTGGCCCGCAGTAGGGCGTGTCAACGATTCGCAAGGCGACCGCATGCTGATCTGTGCGTGTCCGCCCGTAAGTGCTTACGAATCCGTCGAGGCGTAACCTAGACACACAAAAAACCCATTCCAGCCATAGCCGGAATGGGTTTGTACAACTTCCGTCGTACTGGTGTGCTTTTCCTGCGCTGGAATTATCCAGATCAGGTTCGGGGATGTAATCTCAGCCTGATAGACTCAAGCACTCCCGGCACATCGTTTAGTAAGAAAACACACTTGCGTGGAAAGGGTTTTAAAAAAGATGATTTTTTTTATCTTTGGTCTATTCAAACACGTATTTCCATGAAAGCTTTTAATATTATCTTTTGCGTCCTGTTTTTGATCAGTGCCGGTTTGCAATATAACGATGTGGACCCGCTCTTGTGGATAGTCTTATACGGCTTTGGCGCGTGGGCATGTTTTATGGCAGCACGTGGCCGATACCTCATTTGGGCTTACGCATCGGGCATTGTGGTTTACCTCGGCTTTGTGGTGTACTTCCTTATCTTCAAACATAACGTGCTGGATTGGGCGCTTCACCATGAAGCGAAAGATCTGGTGCAATCGATGAAAGCCGACAAACCATGGATAGAGGAAACCCGTGAAGTGATGGGCCTATTGATACTGATTGTTGTGTTGGCGGCCGACTGGATTGTGGCGGCCAGGCGCCGGCGGATTAGTGTGGCCTAACCGGCAGCTTTTTTTATCGTTTTTTACAACAACTTTGCTTAAATTTCACTTGACTTTAACACTCCAATCCGTCGGGAACTGCCGATGTTGAGAAATTTTGACTCTGTGGGCTTGACCAATGTGTTTTGTGAAAAAACACGCCTAATTTATTGATGGTAAGATAGATAGCCGATATTTTATTTTTTAATTTTTTAGGTGGTTTTTTTTTGCCACCTTCGTTTCACGGAGAAGTTATCAACATTTTTCCGGTCATTTATTGGATATCAACTTATTAAGATTTAACGAATGGAAAAAACGAGCACGAGTGTATGGGATAGCTGTCTGCAAATCATCAAAGATAATATTCCAGCACAAAGTTATAAGACCTGGTTTGAGCCCGTTAAGGCTGTACGGTTGGAAGGTAACGTTTTGACTATTCAAGTACCGAGTTTGTTTTTTTATGAATGGCTGGAAGAGCATTATGTGGGCTTGCTGCGCAAGACAATTAAGAAGCACCTCGGCGAAAATGGCCGGCTGGAATATAATATTGTTGTAGAAAAATCGTCAACCAGTAATCCATATACTACGAATATCCCCTCAAGCGGTAATGGTGCGGAAGCGAAGAAGCAATCCATTCCTATACCCGTAGCGCTCAATAAGGATATCAAAAACCCCTTCGTCATCCCGGGTCTTAAGAAACTACAGGTCGACCCCCAGTTGAACCAGCATTATACATTTGACAATTTCATTGAGGGTGAATGCAATCGGTTGGCACGGTCTGCAGGTTTTGCGGTGGCAAGCAAGCCGGGAGGCACTTCGTTCAACCCGCTGATGATATATGGGGGCGTGGGGCTTGGTAAAACGCATTTGGCACAAGCCATCGGCAACGAAATCAAACGTAACCTGCCTGACAAGCTGGTAATCTACGTATCATGCGAGAAGTTCTGCCAGCAATTTGTCGACTCCCTTAAAAACAATACCATCAACGATTTTGTCAACTTTTACCAGGCAATGGACGTCATCATCATGGACGATGTACATAATTTTGCTGGTAAGGAACGTACACAGGATATATTTTTCCATATTTTCAACCACCTCCATCAATCGAGCAAGCAGATTATCCTTACATCAGACAAACCACCCAAGGACCTTGCCGGGCTGGAAGAGCGCTTATTGAGCCGATTTAAGTGGGGCCTTTCGGCCGATATGCAGGTGCCCGATCTGGAAACCCGCATGGCCATCCTCAAGAAAAAGATGTATTCAGATGGTATCGAGCTGCCAGACAACGTGATTGAATACGTAGCTAACCAGATAGACAACAGTGTGCGTGAATTGGAAGGGGCGATGGTGTCGCTATTGGCACAGGCGACACTCAATAAAAAAGAGATCGATCTCAACTTGGCCAAGTCCATGCTGAAGAACTTCATCAAAAATACGCACAAGGAGATATCCATGGATTATATCCAGAAGCTGGTATGCGATTATTTTGAGGTGCCGGTGGAGATGGTCAAGTCGAAGTTACGGAAACGGGAAATCGTGCAAGCACGGCAGATTTCGATGTATTTGGCAAAAAACCATACCAAAACGTCGTTGAAGTCTATCGGCGCTTTTTTTGGTGGCAGGGACCATTCCACGGTGATCTATGCCTGCCAAACGGTAGAAGATCTGATTGAAACGGACAAGAAGTTTAAGGCCTACGTGCAAGACATCCAGAAAAAACTGAAGACCAGCTAATAGTGAATTGAAAGCTGGTTAACCATAAAAAAGGCGGGCCGCTGATCAACAGTGGCCCGCCTTTTTTTCTTCAATTATTACCTATCACCTCCACCACGTCGGCTACCACCCTGCCTCATCCGGTTTGCCCGTTCCTCCATTAGTTTCGTGTATGCCTTTTTTTGGTTGCTATCCAATACAGCGAGGATTTTTTCATCGGTCTGTGTCCTTAATTCTCGCATTTTTTCTCCCATTTGCTGTCTATCTCCGTTTCTGTTGTTTTGAAATACTTGTTGCATTGCCTTGCTTTGTGCGAGCGAATACGTGTAGACGGAATCCTTCTGCGTAGCAGAGAGCTTAAGCTCTTCCGCCAATTGCTCACTTATCCGTTTAGCATTTTCTTCAGGGTTGCCGAAGCCGCGCCCACGTTCTTGGGCGAAGGAATGTCCTGCTACCATCAGCAGCATGGTCATCACTAAAAAGCCTTTTTTCATAATCTTTGCGTAAAATTAATTTATATGAACGTAAGACCGATGGCTATGCGTATGGTTTAGGCAACCTAACGTAACAATTCAGCGACTTCCTTCCAGTTGTTTACACGCTCGTAGCCGGTGATGAGTGTGTTATGTGGCGAGGTGTAAAGCAGCCTACGCCCGTTGAAAGGAGCTAGGTTCTTGATGCGATCATCAATGAGTATATCCGCCGATATGATTTTATCGCCGGTAAACAGGATATTCGTCCAAGGGATGAACGGAAAATATTCGCCCAGCCAATCGTATTTATCTTCCAATGAGTTTCGGAATTCCATGGCAGCGGATACCACGTAAACCTCGTAGCGGGACCGGAGTGCTTTTACGGTCTCAATGGCGTCTGCCATCGGGGGGATATCCCTGAAGAAGCCTTTCTCGTTGATGTATATTTTCCATTGCCCCATGAGGTGCTCCGGTAGATTCTCATGCAGCTCCTTGCCGGGCGCTTGGTGGAGGTCCATCGCTATTCCGTGGTCGCGGTGATAAAGGCTCAGAAATTTTTGGTGGGTATCTGCAAGCACCTCATCCATGTCAATGGCCAGGCGCGGTTTGTCGTCATTACTCATGGGCGCAAAGGTAGCCCTTTATTTGCCAACAAACTACTGATTTTCCTTATCTTTGCATCCGGTTTACATTGTACTACACATGTCTGTGAGCATCGGAAATATCGATTTGGGGGCGTTCCCCTTGCTTTTGGCACCCATGGAAGACGTGAGTGATCCGCCGTTCCGCTTTGTGTGCAAGCAAAATGGAGTAGACATGATGTATACCGAGTTTATTTCTTCCGAGGGCCTTATCCGCGATGCCGCCAAAAGCCGCCAGAAGCTCGATATCTTCGAATACGAGCGGCCCATCGGCATCCAGATTTTCGGCAGCGACATCGACACCATGCGAGAGGCCACCGAAATTGCCTCACAGGTCGGACCTGACCTGATCGACATCAACTACGGCTGCCCGGTGAAAAACGTTGCTTGCCGGGGAGCCGGAGCGAGTTTGCTCCAGGATATCGATAAGATGACGGCCATGACCAAAGCTGTGGTGGAATCCACCCATCTGCCCGTGACGGTGAAGACCCGCTTGGGTTGGGATGACAATACCAAGAATGTGTATGAAGTGGCTGAACGCTTGCAAGATGTGGGAATACAGGCACTGAGCATCCACGGCCGGACACGTTCGCAGATGTACAAGGGACAAGCCGATTGGCACCTCATCCGTGAGATTAAGCGAAATCCTCGTATCCGCATCCCCATATTCGGTAATGGCGACGTGGACAGCGTGGAGAAAGCGGCGACATGGCGCATGGAGTATGAGGTGGATGGCATCATGATTGGTCGGGCATCCATCGGCTATCCCTGGATATTCCGCGAGATCAAGCATTTTTTCCAGACCGGTGAGTACCTGCCCGGCCCTACCATTGCCGAGCGGGTGGCTGTGTGCCGTACACATCTCCAGAAATCGCTTGAATGGAAAGGCGAGAAGACCGGTATTTTCGAGATGCGCCGCCATTATGCTAACTACTTTAAAGGCATTCCCCACTTCAAAGAGTACCGTATGAAGCTGGTATCGTTGATGGAAGTTGCCGATATCGAGGCCGTGCTCGACGAAATCAATGACCAGTTCGAACTCGAAGTCGCCTGAACCTATCTGTCCTGTTTTTTCAATATAGCCATGAGCGTTTTTCGCTCAATGAGACCGGCCACGAGTGCGAAAGCGGCGAAAAGTAAATTCCCGATGATAAGGTGCCGGTCGAACATGTCGAACGTAAGCCAGGAGATGATGACACCGGTAAGGATGTACGCACCGTTTTTCCCCACGCGGTAAGGGATGGGGTATCGTTGCTGCCCCCAAAGGTAGGATAGTATCACCATGATGCCATAGGCAAGGGTCGTCACCCAAACGGCGCCGACATAGCTGTACCGGGGAATGAAGATCACGTTGAGTACAATGGTTACGATGGCACCTATACCAGAGATATATAGCCCAAACCGGGTCTGGTCGGTCAGTTTATACCATATCGATAGGTTCATATATATGCCTAGTAGCACGTAATTGAGCAACAGGATGGGTAAGATGTGTAGACCCGACCAGTACAATTCCTTCTGCTCGGCTTCTTCACCCTCGATGAAATACTTAAGCCATTCGATGTTGACAGAAATCCCGACCATCACCAATACCATGGCAATGACGAAATAGTCCATAATGAGTGCATAAACTCGCCGGGCGTTTTCATTTTTGGCGTAGCTGAAAAAGAACGGCTCTGCACCCAGCCGGAAGGCTTGGATTGCAATGCTCAAGAACACGGCAATTTTGGACACCGCACCATAGATGCCATTGTCGGAAATACCCCGTTCTCCGGTGATCAACTTGGGAATCATCAGTTTGTCGAGGTACTCGTTGATAATGAACGAGATGTTAGCAATGAGTATGGGGAAGCTGTATGCAAACATCTCGCGTAGCAAGGCTCGGTCGGGTTGTAACCGGATTTTCATTAATTCGGGCAGGAGGAGCATTAGCACCAGCAGGCTGGCACCGAGGTTGGCGATAAATACGTAGCCCAGCCAGCCCGGTCGGTACCACCCCTCGATATAGGGTGTCGTCTGTGGGATGTGGACCAAAAGCCAGGGAATGCAAAAGATAAAAAATAGATTGAGCACAACGAGCGTGACCACGTTGGTCAGTTTGAGCCAGGCAAACCGCATGGCCCGCCCCTGTGCGCGTAGCTGTGCAAAGGGAATGACGGCCAAGGCATCAGCAACCAGAAAAACAGCAAAGAAACGGACATACATCGCATAATCGCTGTCGTATTGACCATTGTTCAGCCAAGTGGCAATATCGGTGGTGCCGGAAAAGACTACACACAAAAACAAAATGGAGGTGACCAACACAACAAAAAAGCTGTTGTTCAATACCCGGGCTTTATCTTCGTGCTTTTGCAGGAAGCGGAAAAAGGTGGTTTCCATGCCGAAAGCGAGGACGGCCTGTATCATGGCTGCCCAACTGTACATGTTGGTAAAGATGCCGTATACGGAAGGGGAGAATTTGCGAACGAATAGCGGTGTAAGCAGGAAATTAATCAGCCGGGCCACGATGGTGCTCAGCCCGTAGATGGCAGTTTGTCCAGCGAATTTTCTAAGTACAGACAACGTTTAACACTTAAGATCAGCCACGCGACTTCTTGATGACCTCAAAGTTACGATAGTTTTTCATTTCGCCTTCAATGGCAACTACTTTTTCCACTACCGCCTTTTCCGGGCCTTCATGGCACCATTCCAGGAAGGCATCAAGGGCAAAGGCGTCGCCTTCGGCCTCGATGGCTACCGTGCCGTCGGGCTTGTTCCGTGCAGTGCCCTTCACCCCCAGCTGGTCGGCAACGGCTTTCGTGGTGAGCCGGAAATATACGCCCTGAACCTGGCCGGATACGACGATGTCGAGGTGCTTGTAGTTGTCCGTGTTGATACCCATGTTCTTTTCCTGATGGAGCAAAAATACACGTAAATCGGTATATCTTCAAACCCGTACATCACCAGGGCAGCAAATCTTTTGCAGCATTTTTTTATCGAATCCGTAACTTTACGGCCCATGAGTAACATCCTCCCACCCGCCTTGGTACGCCGATTGGGTAATTCGGCGGGGTTTGATACGGCAGCATTCGAAGCTGTGCACGCACAGGAAGGTGGTTTTACGGCCATCCGGATCAACCCGGCCAAGTGGAAAGCCACGGGAGCCATGGCTGCTGATCCGGTGCCGTGGTGTGATATGGGTTATTACCTCGCCGAACGGCCTGTCTTCACGCTCGATCCGCTGTTTCATGCGGGTAGCTATTACGTGCAAGAGGCTTCTTCCATGTTTGTAGCCCATGCCATTAAGGCGTTGGGGTTGGATCGGCAACCCTTGGTGGCGTTGGATCTCTGTGCCGCCCCCGGGGGGAAGAGCACGTTGCTGAACAGCTACCTCCATGCCGATAGCCTGCTTATTGCCAATGAGCTTATCAAAACACGGGCCACTACATTGGTAGATAACCTGGTGCGTTGGGGCCAGCCCAACACGGTGGTTTCCTGTAATGACCCTTCAGCCTTTGGCCACCTGCCGGGGTATGTCGACTTTATGCTGGTGGATGCGCCGTGCTCTGGCTCAGGCATGTTCCATAAAGACCATGAAGCAGTGAATGCATGGTCAGAAGCGGCCGTACAGCTATGCTGCGAGCGCCAGCAACGTATTCTTGCGATGAGCGTGCCTGCACTCAAAGAGGGGGGTGTGCTGCTGTACTCCACCTGTTCGTACTCTGCAGAAGAGAACGAACAGATAGCCGATTGGCTATGCGATACACAAGGGTTGATGCCGTTGTCCCTGCCCGTTGCGGCCGAATGGGGGATTGAGCAGACGCTGTCGGATAAGCATGCCTGTCCAGGCTATCGGTTCTATCCACATAAGCTGCGCGGCGAGGGGTTTTTTCTCGCTGCTTTCCGTAAGGTTGGCAAACAGCCTACATTTGAGCGCCGTAAACCGAAATCGGAGCGGACTGCTGTTCCGGCTTTGGGCAAGTGGGTGGCCCGCGCCGATGAATATTTCACGTTTACCATTGGCGAAGATATCCACATCCTCCCCAAGCAGTGGGAGGCCCATCTGCACGTGCTCCGCAATATGCTGTACCTGCGTAATGCGGGTACATATGTAGGTTGGATGGCCAATGGCGACCTTATCCCCGCACACGATTTGGCATTAAGCTTGGTGCGCCGTACGGACATTCCCACGTTGGCACTGACGAAGGAGGAGGCATTGGAATACCTGCGTAAGGGTAATCTTGCCCCTTCCATCAACGGGCGCGGGCTACGGGGTTGGGCCGTTGCCAGCTACGACGGTGCCGCTTTGGGTTGGATGAAGGTGCTCCCCAACCGCATCAACAATTACTATCCGAAAGCGTGGCGCATCGCCACGATGTAGGAGTGGTCAAAGCAAATCATTTGCCAAGTTAGCCAATTCGCTGCGTTCGCCCTTCTGCAGGGTAATATGCGCATATAGCGGGTGGTCTTTCACATGCTCAATGAGGTAGGAAAGGCCGTTGCTCTCGGCGTCAAGATATGGAGTGTCTATCTGGTAGATATCGCCTGTGAAAACAATCTTGGTGTGCTCGCCGGCACGTGAGATGATGGTTTTTATTTCGTGTGGCGTAAGGTTCTGCGCTTCATCCACGATGAAGAATATCTTGGTGAGTGTACGGCCGCGGATAAATGCCAATGGTGCAATCGCGATTTTTTCGGTGGCAATGAGCTCGTCGATTTTCTCGCCCATCTTAGGGTCGTCGGCAAACTGCTCCTTGATAAACCGGATGTTATCCCAGATAGGCGCCAAGAAAGGGTCTGTTTTCGATTTCGCATCGCCGGGCAGGAAGCCAATTTCGCGATTGCTCAACGGGATGACGGGGCGGGTGATGTAAATTTGCCGGTAGTGTTTGCGTTGCTCCAATGCGCTGGCGAGGGCGAGTAATGTTTTGCCCGTACCGGCATTGCCCTGCATGCTGACCAGCCGGATGGTGGGGTCTAACAGGGCATGCAGCGCGAAGGCCTGCTCCTGGTTACGGGGCTTGATGCGGCATACCATCGTGTTCGATACGGGAACGAGGGTGTGGGTACTTTTGTGGTAAAATGCAGGGACGGTTTTGCGCTGCTGCTTGAGCACGTAGAATTGATTGGCACCCACATGGTCAATAGCGATGCCGTCGGCCGTGGCTGGCATTTTGAGCCGCAGGTTATCCATCAGCGCAGGGGGGGCGTTGCGGTGTATGGTCTTGCCGGTGTAGAGCGCTTCCACATTTTTGATCTTGCCGGTCTCGTAGTCCTCGGCATGCAGGTTAAGCGACTTGGCCTTCAGCCGCAGGCAGATGTCTTTAGACACCAGCACCACTTTTTTATCGGGATGCTCGTTGACCAAGATGAGGGCGGCGTTGATGATCTGGTGGTCGTATTTGTCGTTGCCAAAAATCTTAACGGCATCCATTGACTGTTGGCCCCCCGGCAGCACCACCCGGAACCGCCCCTTGGTTTTCCCGTTGAGGTAAACCCACTGGTCAATCAGCTTCTTGCCCGAGAGCTCGTCGATAAGGCGGATGAAACCCCGTGCTTCGAAATTGCGCGTTTCATTGCCGCCCTTCATATTATCGAGTTCTTCCAGCACCTGTATGGGGATGGCCACATCGTGCTCCTGGAAATTGTTAAGGGCATTATGGTCATAGAGGATTACGGATGTATCCAAAACAAAGATTTTGCGGACTGCAGCCATGGTTAAACGTAGTTTATACCTTCTAATGGTGGGATAAAAATACAGTTTTTTTAATCAGCGGAATAGGAGGCGAGGTGTTTTCGCGCAGAAAAAAGGAGGAGGTTGCCAGCGCTTATTAGTCTCCGTTGTGGATAATGCTACTGAATGAAATTGTGGATACATCGAGCAAATGTGCATCATGAGTCCCCACAGCAACAATATATCTTACATCTGCTGTTGATAACTAGGGATAAAGAGGTGGAGAACGTGTTAATAAATCGAATCACTTTTTTCTTGCACTCAAACGCTTTTGTTATTACCTTAGTAATATCAAGGACGGAGTTCTTTAACATAGCCCGAATGAAGCATCGCAAAGATGGCAAGTAACCGGAAGGTTGCAGTTATCGGATGACTTTAGCGATGGACTGGCTCCCGGAGGTTTTATGCCGAACGGAGATTCGCCAACTGCCAAAAGCAAGAGGCCCAATCCGTACATTCGCATCGGGGGTTTGTTCAATGCGCGAAACTCTACGGAGCGCAGCGTACTTGACAAGCTGCATAAAGTCGAATTGCAACTGCTTTCATTAGCAATCGCATGAGGCAATGCCAGTAGAGACACTCAACTTGGTGCCTAATTTACAGCTACGGTTGTAATTAAGGTTAAAAACGGAGAATTCAAATCGAAAGAGGCGGTTCTCCGTTTTTTTATGGATACCGCTCACGAAATGCTTGTTGTGGGAAATCGACCACAAATCCATATCTTTACGAAAACATTCATAACCAATTGTTGTTTCTCGGTCAGTATGAACAAGTAGAAAACTAAAGGGATTATAGCAACTAACGTTTACTTTTTATGAAGCCTGTCTGGAAATGGATAATCGGTATCGTCGTCGCCCTGCTGATTGTCATAACGATTGGTGCATGGTATCTGAGCCGCCATTGGAAACCGATATTGGATACACAACTTAAGGAAGCCATTATAAACTCCACGGATAGCCTGTACCTTATCGCCTACGATGGACTGGATTTTAACCTGATTACAGGAAACGCCTCCATCAAAAATCTCCGGCTCACCGCCGATACCGCCCGGTATGCGCAAATGGAACGCCTGCAGCAGGCACCCGATAACATTTACAACGTTCGTATTGCGAACCTTCGGATTAGGCAGTTCCATCCCCGCCGCATCCTTACGGAACGCAGGCTGCATATCGACGACATCGTCATCGATACGCCGAGTATCCACGTGGTGAGCAAATACCATGCGTATAATGATACGGTCACCACCGAACGGGATGAACGTACCCTCTATCAACGGATATCTAATATCCTGCGCGAGGTGGGCGTGTCACGGATCGCACTCAATGATATTCACTTCAAATTTTCGAAAAAGACAGACTCCACGAGTAACGAAACCGAATTGCATAACTTGAATGTGCTGGTGAGCGATATCCTTATCGATTCGCTGTCGCAATTCGATACCACACGGTTCTATCATACCCGTGCGATCGACATCGATATGCCGGGGCTGCGGTATGAAACCCCCGATAGCTTTTATTATGTGAGTTTCGACCGGCTGCAGATCGCGACGCTCGACAAACGGCTGACGCTTTCGGGACTCAAATATGCTCCGCGGATGAGCAAGGCGGAATACTTTAAGCGCAAGCAGCAAGCGAAGGATATGGCGGTGATTGCCTTTCCGACCATCAGGCTCGAAAACATCGATCTGCAACGCTTTGTCCGTAACCAGAAGCTCTATGCGGGAAGTCTGCACATTGATAGTGGGACGGTAGCGATAGCCAACGACCTGCGTTATCCGAAGAAGCCGACCAACAAAATCGGCAAGTCACCGCACCAGCTGCTGCTCAAACTGAAACAGCCGATAAAAATCGATTCCGTATTGCTGAACAATGTGGATATCAGTTATGCGGAGGTGAGCCGGAAGTACAAGAAAGAAGGGGTAATTACTTTTAACCGCACGAGCGGTGTGTTTCGGAACGTGACGAACGATTCTTTGGCGCTATTGCAGGACCAAACGATGGCGGCCGATCTGACATCGTATATGATGGACACGGGCAAATTGGATGTGGAATTTACCTTCGATATGCTCGACGAGCGCGGCGGCCATACCTATAAAGGGACGCTCGGCCCCATGACCGGAACGCACTTTAACCGTATCCTCACGCCGCTACTGAATGCCGAGGTGGCCAGTGCCAACATCAAAGGACTGAGCTTTGACGTGAAAGCAGATGACCACCGGGCACGCGGGTCACTGCGTTTCGATTACAACAATATGCGGCTTAATTTGCTGACCAACGACGAGAATGGAGAGCAGTCATCGAAGAAGGTGATTTCCTTCCTTGCCAATAGCTTCATTATCAATGACAGCAACCCCGATGCGAACGGCAAATACCATACAGGACGCATCAATTACGTACGCCCCGAGAGCTATTCGTTCTTTAAAACGCTTTGGCAAAGCCTGCTTCAAGGCATCAAGGAATGTGCTGGAATCAGTGCTGAGCGTGAACAGCGGCTGATGAATGCAGCCGAAGAGGCCAAAAAGGCTTCCGAAAAGACCGGCGGATTCTTCAAACGCGTGTTTGGCAAGAAGGAACCATGACGAACGCTGCTTAGGGGGGAGTGTTGGGGGCCGGTGGTTAATATTTCGGTTTGAATAAATCCAGGAATTTCGTGAAAATATTATCACGAGGCTCCAGTCCGGCTTGCTCGCGTTCCAGATTAATGCTCTCGCGGCGCGTGAGCAGTTCCATTTTCATGCGTTGGTCTTCCAAAGGACGGTCGTTACCGTCGGTTGCTACGGCGGCAATGCTATCGATAACAGATATCCCTGAGATAAGCTCACCGAAGACGGAGTAGTTCTGGTCGAGATGTGGTGTGCCGCCGAGTGTTTTGTAGACTTCGCGCTGGTACGGGGGGATTTTCCTTCCACCGAGCCGCCCTTGTTCAAGACTGTCGAGCCCACGATCGCTAAATGTACGCCCCTGCACCAAATAGAATTGGGACCCGCTGGATGCCTTCTGTGGATTGTTATCACGGGCAGCACCGATGGCACCTTTCTTATGGAACAGGCTGTCGTTAAATTCTGCCGGGATGGTGTATTCCGGTCCACCCTCGCCCAATTCCTGCCTTTCTGCAGCGTACCGCGAATTGGGGTCGCCACCTTGAATCATAAAGTTGTTGATGACCCTATGGAACATGAGGTCTTCGTAATATCCTTCGCGTACCAGCTTAACGAAGTTGTCGCGGTGTAGCGGTGTCTCATCGTATAACTTTAACAGGCACTCCCCCTTGGCCGTGATGATGCGGACATATTTGTGGGGAGGTATCGCGTGAAGCAGGGTGTGGAAAGCTACCAGTAAGGTGACAAGAAGGGTTCTCTTCATTTGTTATAACTATATGTGTAAGCCTTATGCGATACGTTGCGCTTGGTGCTTACGGTGTAAAGCCTACTCCGTTACGAAAATATTTCGTCGAAATAATCGATAATCAGTGACTTCATAATCATCTCCTGTTCCAGAAGCGTGTAATTGGGGATGGGTTTAACCAGGCGCCAGTGCGGCCACCCGTCCTGGTCGAGGCCCTCCAGCTCATAAAACCCCATGGCGCTGAAGAGGCGGCAGGTAGCGATATGCATTAATTCTTCTTTCTGCCTTTTATTGAACTTCAGGGGGCCCTTTCCAAGTTCTTGCACACCAATGAGGAAAAGCATGACCTTCATATCGGGCTTTTCCATTTCAAACTGCGTTGCGGTACTCGCCTGCAGTTCGCCCCATTTCTTATTTACCAATGCCGCATTCACCACGCAAACTTAGTTAACTTGCCTTTGATATGCAAGCCGTGAAAGGCGGGTGGATATGTTGTGTAATTATTCCACAGAGTGTGGAATGGATGGGTGGTGCTGCCATGGAAACAAAACTGAACATATATGTGCAATTTGTGCTGGCCTTATTGAAATGAATTGAACGTCAGTTTGATAAGCATTTTCGGTCGTTGCATCCAAGCAAACAACTCACATTGGCACAATATTGTGGTTATTGAGGCAGCCGCTTATAGAAAAGGTTTGGCAAAATAAATGACAATGATATAGCCGTGCCGATTGCAGCGCGGTTTGAAGAGAACGGTAAATTACTTAGTAAGTATGAACTGTTTGTTTTAGTATCTGGAAAGGCGTCACTTCGGTGGCGCTTTTTTTATGTGCGCCCGGCATGGGCGATAACTCTAGGGTGCAAGTCCCGAACACGCTTAGCAGTAGGAAGTGTTAGCCAAAGGC
>NZ_JBHEUZ010000021.1:0-54587 GCF_041925275.1 Parapedobacter sp. 2B3
TTTCATGATTTAAATATACTGAAAATCAAGCTAATATCAAATGTTATTTCAAATCAATGAGTTTTTAGAGGTGCCCTATATATTTGAGAAAAAAATGGCGCCACGGGAAAGTCTGAACGAAGTCGATATAGGAGGGATTATATATTCGAGCGTTCAATGGGATCCGGAAGGCATGAATTTGGCCATTAAGCCTAATTTGGTTGAAGAAACCACTATCAAATTGGAACAAGCTATTTTTAGAAGCATGGAGATAAAATCTCCAAAAGCCTATATTGAAACGACCACATCATACGCTAAAGCGATAAACTATAAAACATATGAAATAGCGTGGTAGGTTGCTAACAGACAAACAACCTCACAACAAGCAGATAAATTCGTTGAGAGCGTCATCCTTAAAATATTAATTTTCTGTAATCTTTACAATATCATGGACATTTTCCACATCAAACTAATTTTCTTTGTCGCATTGGTCATAGGTTCGGTTAAAGCCTATCCATTTCTCTTAAAGAAAGTAAATGAACCCGGAACGTCGGAAACCTCTATATGGGACAAAATATTACTAGGAATAGGAACCTGCACCCTATTCATGGCATTTTTCGGCTTACTTCAAATTGGATATATTTTTGTTGAAGGCCTGCAAACAATTGATAAAGACCCATCGAGTTTATACAATAGATGGTTATGGGGAGATATTTTAATATGGACGTCTATCTACGTTTTCACCTTCGCCACCGTTTTGTGGGTTAAGTCAAAAATAAGCGAATTGATTGTAAAATCATATAACAAGGCCATAACGAGAGCAGCGTCAGATTTTGCCGATCATTTTGCCAAAGAAAACCTACTAAATGATGAGGAAAGAGACAGGACATTTATGGACTTTTTAAAAAGGCACATGCTGGATGAGACACAAACTTACAATAGTCTGAAAGAACTCGATGACTCTAGCTTTATGAGAAAAAACTTGGCAAGCGTTTCTGATCCTAAGTTTTTTGATTAAACGGCCATAAACTCCTGCGCAATACATGTGACCGCTGCGGTGCGAACTTTGGATAAGTGTAGCTTGAGTAACATGAAGACGCCTGATATAACACTAGCAGATGGGTTAGGTCTGTCCTAGTATTTCCCCATATGGTTTCCATCTTTTCCCGTATAAATCGAAAAGAAGCACCGAAATCCCTTGAGAGACGAACGAAAAACCGAAAATCAGGAGAACCCTCTGTCGCGTACCCCATCCACCTCTCTAAGGGCTTAAAATGCATCAAAAACGGATTAATTCTGAGCAAGCAACCAAGCATCTACCAGGTTCGGGTCAAACCTTAACTGGTTGCCCAGTTTGGTAAAGGGCATACCCTCTGCCATCCGTCTGCGCAAAGCCATCTTGCTCGTGCCAAGTCGTTGCTCCATCTCTGCAGTGGTCATCCAATCCCTACGGGGCTTTTCGTCGATTGGCTCCGATGTGGGTGTTTTTCCTATGAATGCCGTCTGTAAAAACTCCAGTTCCGCGTCAATCCACCGGATGGGATTATACTGCTGTTGTTCCTTTCTGATGGCACTAAAGAACAAGTCATATTCCTCCTTGAACGCTTCGTAATGATTCCGGTCAGGGAACCGTCTGATTTGCAAAATGGTTTTCTTGCAGAACTGGAGGTAATACAGCTTCTCGTCCTTTGATTTGAGGAGGTTTGTCAGGTTTTGCAGGAACGCGAAGAGTTCCTGATTCACATATAGCCCTGTCACCTCATTCTTTAAGAGGTTGAGCCTTTTCTTTCCCTTATAAAGATTCCATCGTTTGGTAAAATATTTCATCATGTTATTGACCATTTATTCCATGCCTTGGCTTGCTTTTCTTCGTAGCATGTAAAGGCATGGATAATTATTGAATTGTTGTTAAACTGCTTCCTGATGTGCGTACATGGTATTCAGGTTGTCCATCGATGCAAATATGTCTTCCTGCAATGTCTTAGCATATATCATCGTATCCTGAATATTAGAATGGCCCAACAACATCTGGAGATGTGGAAGGCTCGTTTTAGAATGCAGGAGCGATGTGGCAAAGGTGTGCCTTGCACAATGGAATGATATGTGCTTTTTGATGCCTGCAAGTTTCATCAGGTCTTTCAGTTTGCTGTTAATCGTGGCATTGGCAATATTGGGGAACACATTCTTGTCTTCATTGGGAATGCAGTTTTTCCGGTACCTGTTCACAATTACCTTTGCTTTCGGAAGCACGGGTATTACAATCGACTTTGATGTTTTTTCCATCGTCAATTCAATCCGATCAGGATTGGTTTTGATATTCCTGTACTTCAACCCCACAACATCGCTGAACCTCAGCCCCGTCAGACAACTGAACACAAACATATCCCGTGCATGGTTCAGATTACCGCTATCGGGCGGCAATTCCAACTTGATGACCTTTTCCACTTCCTGTATGGACAGGAACATCCTATTGCCTTTGGCTGGTTTGAATTTGAAGTACTTGTAAGGGTTTTCCTTCATGTACTTTTTGAGCACCGCCTGATTGATCATGGCCCGAAGCACTTTATGCTTGGTGAAACGCCCTCCTGCACTGTTTTTCCGGACAGTGGCCATGTGACGGTCAAATTTCTCAAGGAATGCATAATCAATATCCCCGAACGACAATGTGGGGCTGATAGTCTGGAGGATGCGGTACGTGGTGAGATAGCTTTTGAGGGTATTGTACTTCTTCTCCCCCGCGTACAGCCTAATCTGGCCATTCCAAAAGGTATAGAAATCCGCTTTGTTGGGGGTATCAAAGAATGCCATAGCCAATTTGACGGTGACTTGCTTTCCCATCGCCTCTTGGGAAAGCATATGCGCGTTGAAATCATTGATGCGTTTGTTCAGATACGAGGCCAAGGCGATCCCTTTGCTGGAATTGCTCTTGGCAGTGTTCTCTTTCCTATTCCATTCTGATGACATCACGGATTTTCCACTGGGGATTTTCATCGTTTTTGCCCCAACCCGCAGAAAAAAGTATATCGGGTATGAACCATCTGCTTTCCTCTTATCCATCCGCATTACCGGATATAATCTGTATGTAATTTTCATATTCTTAGTTTTTGTTGCGAAATCTCCAAAAATTTATGCAAAGAATAAAGACCTTTAATACAGGCGCTTGATAACTTACAATAGCTTTGGAAGATTATTTTTATCAGCCACAAAACCCCTTTTAGTCTCTTTTGAGGCGAGTGTTTAATTCAAATGTATCCTCATCGCTTTCCAAAAATTCAATTGGAGTAACTCGGTTTATACTTTCAATTTTATTACGAATACTGAATCTGTCCATATGGTATTTACTAAAAGCAAGCCTACCGCAAACCCTAATTCGTCTACCAGCATAGTGTTCATCACTTGACATCAGGTTTTTGTTGTGTTTATAAGAAATTGTCATAGGTACATCATAATCATAACCATCAACCGCTATGACCAAATTGCACATTTTGGGACTTCCTCCCCAATAGACATGTTTAATTGTCCCTATAAGCGAAACCACTTTGTTTCCTTGAGCGTCTTTTTTCACGTACTCAGGGGCTGAGGTAACATCAACTATCGAACTCTCGAACGTTTTCTGCTCTAGTCGTTGTCTTTTTTTTTCTTGTTGCTGACGCCTGACTTCCTCCTCATCAGCTTCTTCCTTGAATTGCTTTGGTGCAAATCCACAAATAAACCTGAACATATTTTCAAGGGTGTGCTGAGGTTCATTTTCTTCCAGCAAACCAAAGGGTATGGACGGTCGAATATCTGGATGTTTGTGTATCCAACGAACAAATAGTCCAAGTTGCCTCCTTGTCTTTATTTTTTTGAAAATATTAACCCGAAGTTGTATATGTGTGATTATAATACTGGGAAAATCCAAATAGTCGAATGCAGAAAAATCTACAGAGTATTGCTTAGCGAGTTTCTTGCAGTCTTTTTCTGTAAGTGGATGGTGTTTATTAATTAATGGACTATTACTAATAGTCTTATTAATATTAATTTTTTCTATAATAATATTATTAATAATATTAATCTTATTAATGCGTTCCTTTGAATAATCGCTCAATTCCAATCGTCTGACTCCGTCATCTGCTACCATAACCATAAGCCCTCTATCTATGAGAGAGGGGATAGCTATCTCAACCTGCGCTGATTTTACTCCAATTGCTTCCGCCAGTTCATCATCACACAGGTCACATTGCCCTTGAGCACCCCCCTTTGCCAAAACTGACCGCAGAATTGACCGCTCTGTTGCAGAAGCCCCCATCTTGGAAACTTCATCGAAAAAATTTAATTTGTTCATAATTACAATTGTAATACAGGCCAAACACTAATACAACACTTCGAAATGGTGCTAACTTTGTTTGTGCGAGAGTTGTTGGTAACTTACCTGCTATTGTTAACAACTTATTAGCTTTTGTAACAAAGCCAAGGTGAGTTTTACTTTTAAAATTGTGTACCTCGATGACGGAACCGGATGGGGGAGACCTGAATTTCTCCTAAATGGTTTATATTGAAAGTTTGAAGAATACTTGGAATTGTGGTACTTTAGTCAGCAAAACGAAAACTATGTAGGAAAGAATACATACAAAATATAGCGTATTATCATAACGTTGTCGTTCAGAATTACCACAAAACACGACTTAATACAACTTATGACATGGATACGCCCAGAAATGGGCGCAGCCTTGTCTTTTGTATTAAGGGGCTGTGGTAAGCCTTGAACGGCGAAAGATTTAGGTTTGCGCCCTGTTTTATTTTACTAACCGTTCAAAAATTACCACATGCCCAAAACCGTTCGCTACAAAAATCTGGTGGCAAAATTCAAAAACCACAGATTCTCCACACCGGAATTGCTGAACCCACACGAAATTGAAAACTTCAACTTTGATGTTATCAATCCATGGGAACTATGGCAGGGAAACCTTAATGCCGAAATCATGTTGATAGGGCAGGACTTTGCCGATTCAGAATCATTAAAAAATAATCTACAGGAAGACTGGAAGAAAGAAAAAAGCAGCTCAACGAATTTAGCCCTGATAGACTTTTTTAAGATATTAGCCCATCCTATTGCAGAAATCTCGTATGCAGGAACAAGCGAATTGCCCTTGTTCTTTACCAATGCAATATTGGGTATCAAAAAAAGTGACATCCAGCACATGAGCAAGCCTGTAAAGAACATTTGGATACGGGAAAGCAGGGTGTATTTGCAGGAACTTATTGACATCGTTCAGCCCAAGCATATCATTGCGATGGGAAAGACCGCCTACAAGGCTGTTTGCGGCATTTACGGCATCAAACCTGCTGCCAGCATGAGAGAGGTCACGGGAACAAAAATAGGCCTACCTGACGGCAAGAATTTGTTTGTGGTGCAGCATTGTTCTCCATTAGGCAGGGTAGGACGTTCGTTGCAACAGCAAAATGAAGATTGGAAGCAAATCAGCAATTTGATAAAGGCTTCTTAATCATCTCAAACTATGGTATTGTTTTATACATCGTTCACGCTTGGCACAATGAAACCGCGTATTAACCCCAAATAACATGATGAAAATTCAGAACCTTTTCTTAGCCTTTCTATTGGTCGGCTTGATTTCAACGAGTTGCAGCGAAAGCAAATCCAAATCCCGTCAGCAAATTAAAGCAGATGCGAAAGAAATCATTGAAAGCAAATATGCTGAGATGGGCGAAGATTTAAAAGTCATTGATTTTTCCCTCTTCAAAGCATCGGAATACAAATATGAAGGCTTCTTTGTCCTGTCCAACGATGAAGAATACCAAGTCGTCGTTTATTATGATAAGGACGAAGCGGATGACGGCTTTTACGTGCGTTGGAGATTGCAAAACGTGTTTTCAGGGTTTTAAGAAACTATGATTGAACTGGAAGCATTACCACAACATCTTGATACACTATCAGCACGGGATTGGGATAGGCTTTTTAAACTCATACCGGAGATTGAGAGAACGCAAGTTTTTGAAGAGTTCTCCGAAATTGTGTCCAGAACCGTTGGCATCATCAGTGAGTTGAGAATCAATCCGATTTTTGACTGGATGGCTTGGAGAGAGGGGGAGGCTATGGTTAGCAGTAGCGATTATGACTATTCTCAACTTGATACGATCACGCTATGTAAGTTGTTGGCAGCAATCATTAGAGCAGATAGGTTTACTGAGGGCCTTTTGACTACTTCCTTTTCCAACGGCACCGTGTTGAAAATCCTAAAAGCATTAAAAGCCAATGTACATGGTGCAAATTTTACTGATGCGGTTTAGGCATTGGCATAAATCATCAGACTTGCCAATGAGGTTTATTACAAGGCACATTATTTACTTGTCACTCATCATTGGCTTATCGACCGAATCCTTTGGCCAAGAGGCGAAAGAAATTGTTATTTCAAGGGCGCATCGACAAGTACCGGACGGAAAGGTCTGGTTTATTTCAAACCAGCAAGACCACAAAGTGCTATTTTCCGAGGGGGCTTTGCAGTCAGGAACATTTTGCTATGCTTCCCTTTATTCCAATCCAAGACACGTATTCGGAATATCATACCTTGAAAACCTTGAACATAGGAGCAGACGGCCTAAAACCATCGGGTTCACATTCCGGAGTATGGAAGAAACAATTGGAAGTGATGTTTATCTGATAAAACCTCATTTCATCCTGCACCATGAAAATGGGATAGATGACGTTAAAAATAGCCTTTCCTGGGATTTTGAGCTGATGCAAGTTGTCTTTTATCCGGGAACGGTTGTTTTTACAAACGGTTGCATTGCTGAGATTACCGTGGTCGAGCGTGAATTAACAGAGGCCGGTAAATCGGAGTATCAGAAACACCTAAAGCGTTAGCAAAAGATAATTATAAACCACTATTTTTTAATACTTATGAATTTACAAGACGTACTTGTTCTGTTTGGAGTCGCAATGGTTGTATTTCTTATATTCCGTGAAATTATCATGTGGTATTGGAAGATTAACGAAATAGTCTCGAATCAAAGGATGACCAATGAATTATTAGAAGAGCAGAACGACCTGCTGGAGGCCAATAACGAAATTTTGAGTCAATTCGTTGAAGACTTCATGAAGAAGTAGTATTTTTTCACAACGATACCCAAGCGAGGTTGTCTAAAATTATGTATGTATTTGATTTGCGGAGGTATAGACAGAAATCATGTGCTTTTACAAGCAACTTCCCCTATTACTTCCCCTACAAAGGCATTTCTTACAAGGTTGTACGGGGAATTTGACGAAATACAGCGGTTTTAGTAGCCCCCTACGGGCTACTGCTCGGGATTTTATCCCTCAAATTATAGGACTCCTCTATTTCAAGGAGTCCTTTTTCTTTGGCTATTAGTGCATTACGGGCAAATGCCGGTTCTATGTAAGGTGTTCTAAACTTGCCATCAAAATAGGTCAAATCAAGTTTGAACACCCCCTTTATAAGTGCCTGCTTACGGTTCAGGGGCATCTCTTTATAAAGGTTTTTAAGCCCGGTTACTTTCGGCAAAAACTGTATAAGTTTGGTTAGCTCTTTTTCATCATTACTATTTAGGGTCTGTTCTATTTGCTCATTAAGGACTGCCTTGTCCTGTGAATATCGGTTCACCCATTTCTTATACGTTGTTCCGTCAATCTCGTCGTTGATAAGCTTTTCCTCCACCTGCGGAACCCCTACGCTCATGGCCTCTGACGTTCCAGCGCTGTCGCTTCTACGGTGATTGTGATGTCTTGCCGCAATGCCGACCTGCATGGATATGCCTAAGGAGCATGCCATTCCTTCCGATTTTAATAAATAAAACCGCTGAATTACAATATTTTATTCTTACCTTTAAGCCAATTAATAATTCAATTAATTTTTTATTCAAAAGCCATGCAAGAAGGCGTAGTAAAATTTTTCAATGAGACTAAGGGTTTCGGTTTCATCACCCCCAAAGACGGTGGACGAGAGGTATTTGTTCACTCTTCCGGGTTGAAAGACCAGATCCGCGAAAATGATGATGTTTCATTTGAAGTCGAGCAGGGCCAAAAGGGCCTCAACGCAGTAAACGTAAAATTGAATTAATTTCTATTTTTCAGATATTGTATGAAGACCACCAGGGCTAATCCTTGGTGGTTTTTTTTGTTCTTTCCACACCGCGCTTACAGGGTGCAACCAGATCTTAGTTATTTACTATTTACAGTTGATGAAATTGAATGATGTAAATTGCAGTGACTTCTTTTAAAAGTGTTAGCACATGACAACACTCACACCTGGTGAGCACGGGTATTCAGAAGGGATGGCGCAACGGTAGGGTATTATCGGGGTTTCTCCAATTTGTCCGACTTAATTGCCTACATTTACAGCATACTTTCACACGAAAGCAGCACATGAGACAACTGAAAATATCCGAATCGATTACCAACCGCGAAAATCGATCCCTGAACAGCTATTTGCATGATATAAGTAAATATGACATGCTTACCGGCGAGGAAGAAGTTGCGCTGGCCGTCCGGATACGTACGGGAGATACTGCTGCGCTGAACCGGTTGGTCAATGGGAACCTTAGGTTTGTGATTTCGGTGGCCAAGCAATTCCAGCATCAAGGCGTGGTGCTCGAAGATCTGATCAACGAGGGAAACCTTGGGCTGGTCACAGCGGCGAAACGGTTTGACGAGACACGCGGTTTCAAATTTATATCCTATGCCGTCTGGTGGATCAGGCAGAGCATTATGTCGGCCATTTCCGTGCAGTCGCGCACGGTCCGTTTGCCATTAAACCAGATTGCTGATTTGGTCAAAGTGAAGCGGTCGCAATCCGAGCTGGAGCAGCAGTTGGAGCGTGAACCCACCGTGGAGGAGCTGGCCGGGGTGCTTGGCGTTTCGTCTGAGCGATTGGCCCGCATATTGTTAAACGGCAATAAGCAGGTTTCGGTAGATGCTCCCTCCCTTCACTCGCCCGAAATGAGCTTATTGGATTCGTTGCCGGACGGCGGGGTGCCGACGGACCATCGGGCGATGAGCGACTCACTGGAAATCGTTGTCGGAGATGCAATACGCAGGCTCCCCCAACGGGAGCAACTGGTGCTGAAACTATTTTTCGGACTCGGCGGGGCTGAACCGAAAAACCTTGAAGAAATCAGCCGGCAGCTCGGGTTAACCACCGAACGTGTGAGGCAGATCAAAACCAAGGCATTGGCTTGGTTGCAGCATTCTACGGAAGGGAAAAAGCTGATCCACTTCAGGAGTTAATCTTTCCTGCGCTTCTCTGCCTGTTTTTCCTTCTTGCCTGCCCGTTTTTCCTTTAAACTCTTAACGGCGGCCTTTTTGCCGCCTTCTTTCTTTGATCCTTTATCTTTTGTCATGATCGTATAGTTTATTTCTTGTAAGATAAGGTATTTAAATGAAATACCAGATATGTAGCCAAAAATGACTACATTTAGCAACTTCGTATTGATCGACTGGTTCTTCCCCGCTTCCGTACCAATCCAGTCATCACATCCAGGGAACAATTCATGCTAGCGTTTTCGACCGTTAAATAATTACACCCAAGAGACGTGTATAAATTGCCATAAATAAAAGGCAATAAATTAAAGCAATCGCTTGAGTGCGGTTGAAAGCAAACAAACGGTGAAAACCTACACTCATAAATAATTTAATCAGATGAAAATCGCTTTTATAGGCACTTACGCCCCCCGCCAATGCGGTATCGGGTCATTTACGCAGCACCTCTTCCAATCTACCGGCGACGGTTCCGGGACATCAGGCAATTTTGTCGTCGCCATCAATGATCCCGGCAGTACTTACATGTATCCTCCGGAAGTGAAATTTATCATCGACCAGGACGACCATGGCACGTACCTCAAAGCGGCTGAGTTCATTAACCAAAACCAGGTGGATGTATGTGTTGTCCAGCACGAATTTGGAATTTTCGGCGGGCAGAACGGCATATTCATCCTGACGTTGCTGCATAGTCTGGAGGTTCCCGTGATGGCTACGTTCCACACCGTGCTCAATAAGCCATCCTACAATCAGCTGGCGGTGATGAAAGAAATCACCAGGGTTGCCAGCAAATTAATCGTCATGGCCCTCAAGGCAGCGGAGATACTGCGGCAAACGTACGGGGTACCGGCAGAAAAAATCGAACTGGTGCCCCACGGTGTGCCGCCCATCCGGTACGATCGGACGGCAGCCCGGCTGGAGTTGGGGCTGGAGACGAAAAGGGTATTGCTGACATTTGGTTTTCTTGGCCGAAACAAAGGGATCGAAACCGCTATATGCGCTTTGCCGAGGGTCGTAGCGAAATACCCCGACGTCGTGTACGTTGTACTTGGAAAAACACATCCCAATGTGGTCAAGCACGCGGGCGAAGAATACCGGTTGTTTTTGCACCGGTTGGTCAAGAAACTGGGCCTCGAAGACCACGTGGTATTCCTCAACCAGTACGCGTCGGAAGACGATTTGTTCAAATACCTCGCCGCTTCCGACATTTACCTCACACCCTACCTCAATGAGGCGCAGATTACCAGCGGCACCCTGTCCTATGCAGTCGGTGTCGGTTCAGCCGTCGTATCCACTCCCTATTGGCACGCGGCCGAGCTGTTGGCCGAAGGGCGGGGGGAGTTGTTCAACTTCGCCGATGAAGTGCAACTGACCAACTTATTGGTAGATTTACTCGCACACCCCGATAAATTGGAATCTTTACGCAACAAGGCGGGAGAATACGGAAAAACCATCACCTGGCCGAAAACGGGCGCAAGATACCATGAACTTACCAGAGATCTCATGGCCAACGTCCCCAAAGCGATCCTCAAAAAGGATCCGGCATTGGACCGCAGCATACTGCCTCCATTGCGCTTCGACCATATCGAACGGCTCACGGACCGTGTGGGCATATTCCAGCATGCCAATTTCGGGATTCCGAATTACAACGAAGGGTATTGCCTTGATGACAATGCACGGGCACTGCTCATGATGCTGATGGCTTATAGGAGGACCAACAGCGAGCAGGCGCTCAAATATATCGCTGTTTACCTTGGCTACCTGAATTATGCGCAGAACACGGATGGCACCTTCCGGAACTTTATGGGGTTCAATCGGAGTTTCCTCGATGATGTGGGCTCGGAGGACGCCTTTGGAAGGGCTATCTGGGCGCTCGGCTATGCCACAGCCTATTCGCCGATGGATGCCTATTATCAGGTTGTGCAACGGCTGTTCTCCAATGCAGCACCCCATTTTGAACACCTGAAGTCCATCCGGAGCATTGCCAATACGCTTATCGGTCTCTATTATTATTTGAAAGACAATCCGTCAAACGAAGAGATGTCCGAACTAACGCGGAAGCTGGCCCAACGTCTTAATGATGTCTATCAGCTACACCGGACAGACACCTGGCATTGGTATGAATCGCTTTTGGCCTACGACAATGGGCTGCTGCCCATGGCCATGCTGTGTGCCGCAGAGGTGACAAACAATGCGTCGTTCAGGGATGTGGCATTTGAAAGTCTGGAATTCCTGGAATCGCATACGCTTTCCAAAGGACATCTGAGCCTCATCGGCAATGAGAATTGGTACAGGCAAACCGATATTCCCTCGCCGTTCGCACAACAGCCCGTTGATGCCATGGCAATGGTGCTGCTTTACTTCCAGGCCTACAGCTATGCAGGAGATCCCCGTTACCTCAGTCGGCTGTATACGTCATTCATGTGGTTCTTGGGTGAGAATGATCTCCGAGTGAGTATGTATGATTTTGACACCCAAGGTTGCTGCGATGGATTGCAACGCGACGGCGTAAACCGTAACCAGGGTGCAGAAAGCACGCTGGCGTATCTTATTTCGTATCTGGCGCTGCAACATACCTTTGAAAAGCCCTACGGTAGCATCGTATCATGACTGGGCGCGATCAGAAAATAAATACAGGCATTAGTTTGGTGTTTTTCCAACTAAATAACCTACCTTTATGATAATTAATAAGATACAGATACACGTCTCCGGGTTACCACTTTCCTCCTACCGCAGCCAAAGTGGGCTTTAATATTCGATCTCTGCATCCATCGTTTACATTTTAAAGCCCATTATCATGGTCATTTTGTTTTTTTTCATAGGGATATGGTATCTCTCGTTGTTTTCGCAGACCTTTTTCCAGCATCGGTATGCAGCGCATGGCTCATTTACGATGAGCCGGTTCTGGGAACGTTTTTTCTTCGTGTTTTCATATATTACGCAGGGCTCTTCCTACATGAGCCCACGGGCCTACGCCATCATGCACCGCATGCATCACGCGTATACCGATACCGAAAGGGACCCCCATTCGCCTAACTTCTCATCAAATATCTTTGCCATGATGTGGCGTACACGGAACATCTACCTCGACATTGACAGGAGGCGTATGCAGGTGGAGGAGCGATTTACAAAAAACCTACCAAACTGGGAGCGGCTTGATCGGTGGGGCAATGCCCCGCTTTCGAGGGTGCTGTGGGGAGTCGCTTACATTGCCTTTTTTCTGGTGTTTGCCAGCAGCTTGTGGTGGTTCCTGCTGCTTCCCATCGTCATTACCATGGGTGCCTTCCACGGGGCTGTGATCAATTGGTTTGCGCATAAATACGGTTACATCAATTTCAGGCTTAAAAACACTTCACGCAACCTGCTGGTGGTTGACGTACTGATGCTCGGCGAGTCTTATCACAACAACCATCATAAACATCCTTCATCCGCCAACTTCGGCAGGCGCTGGCACGAGATCGATCCGGTATACCCCATTATCCTGTTATTGAAGTGGTTGCGGATCATCAACCTCCCAAGGGTAAACACCTTGGCACCGGAAGCTCGTCCGGACAACGCACTGAAGCCCGTACAATAATGGAAAATGGCACCCTGTTCCAGTTCTTCGAATGGTATTATCCGGCGGATGGTACGCTTTGGAACCACCTGAAGGCAGAAGCCAGTCGGCTCAAAGCCTTGGGTATCGACGCCGTATGGCTACCGCCGGCCGGCAAAGGCATGGACGGACCGTCTTCATCGGGCTATGATTCTTATGACCTCTATGACCTGGGGGAATTTGACCAGAAAGGCTCCATACGGACAAAATACGGAACAAAGGAAGAACTGCTTAGCGCCGTGCATGCCAGCAAGCTAGCCGGGCTTCAGGTGTACTGCGACATCGTGCTGAACCACATGGGGGGCGGAGACGAAAAGGAAACCATCGCGGTAAGGCGGGTAAATCCGCATAGCCGCAACGATTTCTTAGATGGGTCGCATTTCATCGAGGCATATACCAAATTCACGTTCCCAGGCCGGAACGGGCAGCATTCGGCGTTTATCTGGGACTACCAATGTTTCAGCGGACTGGATCACAACGCCCTACCTAGCGAAGCCGCCATTTACTGTATCCAAAACCAATATGGATCAGGTTGGCAGGATGTAGCAGGGCGGGATGACGGCAACGCCGATTACCTGATGCTCACGGATATTGATTTCCGTAACCCAGCTGTGGTCCAAGAGCTTACGGCTTGGGGAAAGTGGTTTTGCAACACCGTCGGTTGCGATGGATTTCGGCTGGATGCCGTGAAACACATCAATCCGGAATTCCTTAACCAATGGCTGGATACCCTTAGGGATGCATTCAAGCGGGAGTTTTTCACCGTCGGCGAATACTGGGCTCCGGAAGATCCCGATGCGCTGTTGCAATTTATTGAAACCACGGGTGGCCGCATGTCGCTGTTCGACGCACCGCTGCAACGCCATTTTTCGGATGCTTCCAAATGTCCTGAAATGGTTGATCTACGGCGGTTGTTTGACGGCACGTTGGTGCTCAATCGCCCGCAGTTGGCCGTCACACTGGTCGAAAACCATGATACCCAACCGCTGCAGGCGTCAGAGAGCACCGTTGAACGTTGGTTCCGGCCAATTGCCTACACGATTATCCTATTGAGGAAAGATGGGTACCCCTGTATATTCTATTCCGATCTTTATGGCAGTGCTTACCGAGACACCGGGGGCGACGGCCATCTGCATGACATTGTCCAGCAGCCCGTGGATGAACTTGCCGTATTGCTGTATGTAAGGAAACAGCTCGCCTACGGTACGCAACATGATTACATTGACAATGCACGGTCTATCGGTTGGACAAGGGAGGGAGAACGCAATCGGTCGGGCTCGTCATGCGCCGTGCTGATTTCAACTGATGCAGCGGTGTCCAAAACGATGTACATTGGCAAGCAACACGCCCGCCGGCGTTATGTGGATTGCCTTGGGCATGTATCTGGCGAAGTGGTTGTTCATTTGGACGGCACAGCAGCATTCCATGTAGCCGGTAAATCAGTGAGTGTTTGGATTCTTGCGGAATAAAAACGCGTTATGGATAGATGGGATATTTTGGTTGAAAAGATTGTCAATGGATTGGCTATATGGTGCATGATCTAAACGAGCGTCCAAGAGGCGGTTGTCCCGAGCAGATCAGCCAGCATGTGGGCTATTGCCCACATGCTGAATAAACACCCTTTCTTATAGAATGACACACAACTTGAGGCAGTAGGCGGCGAATTATCCTTCCAGGATTTTCCTCTTTTCCAGGTATTCTTCTTTGGTTATTTGGCCTGAGGCAAAGCGCTTTTTTAAAAGATCGAGCGGTGTACCTTTCGTCGTTCTTTGGCCAGGAATATCGTAAGGAATGGCAAAAATCCAAAAGAGCAACACAATCCAAATCAACCACCATACGAGGTGCATTCCCCAGAAATAATATTCGTAATTCATCATTTCAATTCTTTAAATGTTATCTTCATCTTCACTAAAATATGTCTCACTGGTCGTCTAATTCCGACCCCAGAACGTCCAAAGTAGTTGCTTACTTCACATTATCCTTAAACAAGGCTGCTATCGATTTTCCAAGCTCGTTTGTATCGTGTTTGAATTCACGTTTAAAGGATTCGGTTTTTTCAGAAACCGTATTGTCAAACGCTTTGATGTCACTTTCAAATGCGACATTCCGCTGATGGAGTTTGTCCTTGAGTACGGTTATTTCATCCTTAACTTTACTATATTCGGCATACAGGCTTTGTTTTTCATTCTTTTTTGCCGTTTCTAATGTCACCTCCATCTTTCTTAAGTCATTTTCCAAACTTGCGATGGAACTATCAGATTCTGCTTTAAACTGCCTCCACGCTACTTCAGCGTCTGCTCTTGCTGCTTCAATTTCATTTATGGTATCTCGCGATGTGCGATCTGCTTCTCCTAAATCTCCGCTGGTCTTTTGTGCGTTTCTGTCGGGTGCCGGGTTGCAACTGAGCATCAACGTTGACATTGCGATAACAACTACGGGCAGCAACCGTTCCCATTTGAGGGCATGCCATACATCCCTTTGTGATTTTTCGTTCGTTTTCATTTCATTTTTCTTTATCCAACGCACAAAGGTCACTATAAAACGAGCCTACTATCGATGATCACCGTCATACCTATGCATGATCCTTCACCGAGTTGCAGGTACTGGCGGTGTCCTTGCCAAAAATGTTGATTGTGCGTTGACCCAGTTGAATTGGTAAGATTGGGCACACATTTATTCAATAATTATTGTCATCTTTATAAGAAGGAAAACATGTCCGCTGCTTGAAGCATTCAAGCAGCGCGTACGGCTACAATTCTTGTAACATGTAACCTTTTGCTGCTTAGCACATTGCTTCAGTTTAGGTTCATCAAAAAAAGTAAATCCGCATGGACACTGACAAGAAAACCATCCTACTTATTGATGATGACCCGGAGACCCGACAATTGATATCGGAAATACTCGAAATGGCCGACTATGTGGTCCATTCAGCAACTGATGGCAAGCAAGGTATCAGCTTGGCAATCGAAAATCCTCCCGACCTCATCCTATGTGACGTGATGATGCCGGTGTTGGATGGTTTGGGTGTGTTGCATATCGTCCGAAAAAACCATGTGCTCCGCCATATCCCATTCATTTTTTTGACGAGCTTGACAGATGAGGCTGAAATGCGGAAGGGCATGGACTTGGGGGCGGATGATTACATCCCGAAACCCACCAACAGCACCGTGTTACTGGGTGCCATTGAAAGCCGGCTTAAGAAGTCTGGGCTATTTCAGCACGACATGCAAAGCAACGTAGGGGCTAAGGGCGCCGGCATTGCTTCAGGCACGGATCATCTGGAGGAACTGAAAAGGGGTAGGGACATCAACCATTATGTAAAGAAGCAGTTGATCTACTCGGAGGGCAACCACCCGTCTAAGCTCTATTATATCACCAAAGGTCGCGTAAAAGCTTCAAAGCGGGGTGCTGATGGCCGGGAACTTATTGTACAGCTCTATCGCCAAGGGGATTTTCTGGGGTACAAGGCCGTATTTGAAAACGGCATCTATCATGAAACAGCAGAGGCATTGGAGGACACTTTCCTAACCATTATCCCTATCTCCGAATTCAACGACCTCCTGTGGCGGCATCCTGAAGTCATGAAAAACTTCCTGAAAATACTCGCAAAACAAATTCACTACAGCGAGGAGCGGCTGGTAAGTATGGCGTATCACTCGTTAAGGAAAAAGGTAGCGGACACCTTATTGGCAGTATGCAAAATGTATGACATTGATCGGTCAGATTCCTTTCGTATCGACATGTCACGCGAAACCTTGGCTTCCATGGCCGGGGTGGCAAAAGAGTCATTGATACGGACACTCAGCGACTTTAGGTCGCAGGGATTGGTCAGGATAGACGGAGGCGAAATTTATATCCTGGATTATTCCGGCCTGGAGCATTTGTACAATTAACTGGTCGCCCTTTCACGCGCATCGCGGTTACCCACCAACTTGACACCCAACATCGGCATTCTTAGAAGACGAAGATCATGTTGCGCGCTGATCACGGTCATCAATACCGACCGGATTATACCCTACCTTTACTTACCGATAGATCAAGAATCACGGATTGCAAGGAGGAGAAGACACATGGATAACACCGAATTCGACACCCGACTAGTAGGCGAAATCAATTCGCTTAACCGGTATGCCCGCCGATATGTGCCCGATGACGAAAGTGCACGTGACCTCGTGCAGGAAACATTGAACAAAGCGATTAGGCATCGGGGAAAATTCAAGGTGGGGACCAATCTAAAGGCATGGCTCTATGCAATCCTTAAAAACACCTTCATCAACGATTACCGTAAGGTCAGAAGAACTTATGCGATATTCCGCGACGATGGTGACGAAACAGCATACAAAGGCACTTCTTTCCATGCACAAAACAATGGATCCGAAAGCAAGTTTATGATGGAGGATATAAGCCATGCCCTGAATAAACTTCCTGAAAATCATTACACGCCTTTCATTATGCATTTCGAAGGATTCAAATACCTAGAAATAGCTGAACATTTAAAAATACCTATTGGCACGGTTAAGACCCGAATCCACGGAGCAAGGATATTGCTTCGGAAACTGCTAAACTGCTATGCGCCATAGGCTGCCACCAAGGGATGATTCGCCGGCAAATTGCTCTTATTGGCCCATAAACACAGAAAAAGATGAACATGAAAAAATTGGATATCGTACGCTTCCCCCCCAAGGGTGAAAACAGCTTCTACGATACCGTGGTATCCGGGGTAAAGGGCTATTTTAAAACCAATGCAATTTCGCCCTATGCCAATACCACGATGTGGGTCAAAACATTTGTGATGCTCCTGTTATATGTTGTGCCCTACGTGCTGATGGTCTCGGGCGTTGCAGGAAATAGCGTCTGGCTGTTTTGGGGATTTTGGTTCCTGATGGGACTGGGCATGGTTGGCATAGGTACATCGGTGATGCACGATGCCAACCATGGCACCTATTCGCCGAATAAAAAAGTAAACAGCACCATCGGATCCGTTCTAGAGATCATTGGCGGGTATTCAGTCACCTGGAAAATCCAGCACAACCTGCTACACCATACCTATACCAATATTGCGGGCCTTGATGACGACCTTAACAGTGTCGTTTTCCTGCGTTTCTCGCCGCGGCAGCCGTACTACTGGTTTCACCGCTACCAATATTGGTATGCCTGGTTTTTTTACATGATCATGACCCTGTATTGGATGACCGCAAAAGACTACCTCAAGGCTATCCGGTACAAAAAACATGGCCTGCTGACGAAATACAAGGTTTCGCTAAACGGAGCCCTTTTACGCATCACGCTATATAAACTATTTTATTATGGTTACGTCTTAGTATTGCCCCTTTTATTTTCGGGTATGCCCTGGTATACGGTATTGGCGGGCTTTGTGATAATGCACTTTACGGCCGGGCTTCTCCTCGCCTGCATCTTCCAGCCTTCCCATATCATGGAAGAATCGGCATTCGCCATGCCTGTAACGACGGCCGACTCCCGTCAGATGGCTGACTCCTGGGCCATACACGAGGTAGGCAACACCACCAATTTCGCGCCCAAGAACCGTTTCCTTACCTGGTTTATCGGAGGCCTCAATTACCAAATCGAACACCATCTGTTTACCTGGGTGTGCCATGTGCATTATCCGAAGATTGCCCCTATCGTCAGGTCCGCGGCTGCCGCCTTTGGCCTGCCCTATCACGAACAGCCCACGTTCCTGAAAGCATTGATCCAACATGCGAAAATGCTGAAAAAACTGGGTCGGAGGGATTTCCAACCCGCATAGTGCCCATCAGGATTGGTGTCTCTTCAGTATATTGACAATATCTGCTGTGTTTTTATTCAGGCGCATTCCCATGCGCATGATCAGTTCCTTTTCCTTGCCGTCTTCAAACCTCAAGTCCAATGTTGTCAGTTGGAACCTGTCACATGGGCAAACAAAAAAGAAGCTGTCCCGCCATTAACTGGGACAGCTTTTTCTGCAATAAGCACTAGACCTGTCCGGATTTTACTCGCTTGCGGCCTGTTTGTTGACAAAGTTTTCAGCAATCGCTGTCAGTGCCATATCCGTTGCCTTCTCGTTGTCCAAGGTATCCTGCAACAACTGTTCCACGTCGGAATGCCCCATGACATGGGCAAATGTCCGTAAACTACCATAAGTCGCGATCTCGTAGTGTTCCACTTTCTGGGCAGCGATGATGAGTGCTGCATCACGTACAAGCGTACCCTTATCCGTGTCGTCAATGATACTCTCCGCCTCTTCCAGCAAACCCGCCATGGCCTCGCATTTTTTAGCGGCCGCCCGTTCATCGAGCAGTCCAAATACCTGCTCCAATGCCGTGATATGGGTTTCTGTTTCGCCGGTATGCTTTTCAAATGCCGCTACCAATTCCTTGCTCGTGGCCGCTTTCTTCATTTTGGGCAAGGCTTTCATCAGGTGCTTTTCGGCCCAGTAAATGTCTTTGAGTTCATCCACAAAAAACTTATGAAAATCAGAGTCTTCCATCTTGCCCGTCTTTCCAGTAGGTTTAGCTGATTTGCGGGCAGCCTCTAGGGTGCCCGTTGCTTTTCCATTCGTTTGCATGTTCTTTTATTTTAATCATCTTTATTAATGATCGTACATTTAAATAACTGTCCGCAACGCCATTTGTTTACCGCCAGTCAATATATATTTTTCATCATCGTTGGCACGATGCCACCAGCAGCAGATTACCCTAACAGACCTATCCATTGGGTCTTGGTTGTCGAAATAAAATTTTGATTTCCAGTTAATTTACACTATTTTTACATAAAGGGAAGCACAAAAAGGCAACTATCTCCACACTTCCCGTTTGGTTATTCTTGAAAGTCATCCAAATGAAAGGCCTCGCTGTAGAACTAGCGGCCATGACTCACCTCGACAACGCGAACACGCCCCACTTTTGATTCACGAAATAGGTTGCTTTATTGCACCCTGATCACCAATGAATATGGCAACAACAATCCCCGATTACATCATTGCCATTGGCGCGTCCGCCGGTGGACTGGAGGAAATCAATACATTCTTCGACCATACGCCCCTTGACGGGGTTGCGTATGTCATCGTCCAGCATTTATCCGCAAACTTCAAAAGCCGCATGGTCGAAGTGCTGTCGAAGCACAGCAAGCTGGCCGTCATGGAAGCCGAAAATGGAATGATGGTAAAAACCAATGAGGTATACCTCATTCCCAACAACAAGTTCATGACCATCCGTGGTGGACGTTTGTATTTGGAGGGCAAAGAAGATATCGCCGGGCCGCACCTCACCATCGATACGTTCTTCGGCTCCCTCGGGGCGGATATTGGCCCCAGGGCAATCGGTGTCGTCCTGTCGGGGTTGGGTTCTGATGGCACCCAAGGCAGTATGACCATCAAGAAATCCGGGGGGATGGTCCTCGCCCGCAATCCGGAAAACTCCAAATTCGGCAGCATGCCTTCCAATGTAATTGCCACCGGGTTGGTCGATCAGGTACTGGATCCCGAAAAAATGCCGAAAGCCATCGAGCAATACGTAACACATCAGCTCAGCAAAAAAACAGACCATCAGGCGAATGAAAAACATCTCATCGACATCGCCGACCTAATCAAGGAACACTCCTCGCTGGATTTTACTGATTACAAAAGGACCACACTCATGAGGCGGGCACTGAGGAGGGCCGCGCAGAACAACTTCGAGTCCCTGGAAAACTATGTGGAATTCCTGCGGAAAACACCGCAAGAGGTGGAAATCCTGGCCAAGGATTTCCTGATCAGCGTGACCTCGTTTTTCCGGAACATGGAGGCATTTGCTTTCATAAAAAGCCAGGTATTGCCCGATATCCTGGAACGGCTGCCACCAGGGGAACCGTTGAAAATGTGGGTAGCGGGTTGCGCTACCGGCGAGGAAGCCTATTCCCTGGCCGTATTGATCGCTGAGCAAGATACATGGGATCCCGAGCGAAACCCCGTGAAAATTTTTGCCACGGATATTGACGAAGAGGCATTGCTGCGCGCCGGGAATGGCGAATATCCCCAGGATATCGAAAAAGATGTGTCCGCGGACCGATTGGAAAAATTTTTTATAAAAAAAGACGACCATTACAGGGTCTCTCCAGCGATACGGAAGATGGTCATCTTCGCGAAGCACGATCTGAGCAAAAATCCACCCTACTGCAACATGGATTTCATCAGTTGCCGTAACCTCTTGATCTACATGAACCCATCCTTGCAGGAAAGGGTGTTCAACATGTTCCTATTTGGCCTTAAAATGCAGGGTTATCTATTTTTGGGCGCCAGCGAAACCCCGTCCCCATTAGCTCTTCCTTGGAGGAGACACATAAAAAATGGCGGATATACAGAAACCTCAAGGCCCGGAAATCAGTATCCCTTGACATGCTTGTTTTGCCCGAAATGCCCGGGCAACAACGGACAAATGGTCTGGTCAGGGAAGAAAACCCCATCAATTCCAACCAAGGCCTGCTTGAGCTCATGCACCACGAATTGGCGTCCCAAATGGACTACCTCGTTGTCTGCCTCGATGACGAACATCGGGTGCTGAAATCCTATGGCGATTCGTCCAAATTCCTGCACCAGGAGAATTTCAACTCGGATATCCTCACGCTCATGCCAAAACCACTTGCATTGGCATTCGGCACGTTGCATGCACGTGTCATGCAAACCAACCAGCGAGCTTCCGTAGACGGCATCGTCATCCATCATGGGGATGCACCGACGACCGTGAGCCTGTCCATCAGTCCGCTTACCCGTATTCTAGACAAGCAACGGTTTGTGGTGGCTACGTTCTGTGAAGACCGATCCAATGCATCCCTCCCTGGTAAGCGTCCGGTATTTGATGAGAAAGCGTATTACGACCAATACCTGCTGGACCTTGAAGCGCAGCTGAAAGAAGCCAAAGAAAAGCTCAAAACTGTCTACGAATTGTTGGATACCTCCAATGAAAACCTGCAATCATACAATGAAGAGCTGATTTCGGCCAACGAGGAAATGCAGAGCACCAATGAGGAAATGCAATCGGTAAACGAAGAACTCCATACCATCAATTCGGATTACGAACTGAAGAACAGGGAATTGCTCGAACTCAATGATGACCTGAATAATTATTTCCGTAGCAACATCGCTGGCCAGCTATTCGTAAATAGGGATTTATTGTTGATGAAATTTTCACCCGGTGCCATCGACCAAATGAATTTACGTGAAACCGACATTGGCCGGCCACTCCACCATATTTCAAATAACATCAAATTTGATACGATCATAGGTGATATCAAAGCGGTGATTGCCAAGGGAAACGTGTTGACCAAGGAAGTCGAAACAGCAGACAGCAAATGGTACCAAGTGATGACGATGCCGTATTTGCAGACACACAACCAGATTGCTGGGGCCATCGTTACATTCAACGACATCACCGAATTGAAAATACTGCAGCTGGAGCTGGATGAAAGGAATGAGCGTCTACAGCGCATCAATGCAGACCTGGAAAACTTCGTGCATATCGCTTCGCATGACCTCTTAGGTCCGTTGGGAAATGTCGAACTGGGCATCACCATCATGAATCAAAAAATCACCGATCCGGCACTGAGCGACTATCTGGAGGTTATCAACCGATCCATAAAAAAATTCAGTTCGCTTATCAAGGATATCGGTTATGTCGCTAAAATTGAAAGTGAACCCATCACTGCCGAACATGTCGAATTGGATGAGATCATCGATCATATCGAATGGAGCTTGGAAAATAAAATCAAGCCATCAGGGGCGGTCATCCTACGGGATTTTGAAGTCAGCCGTTTCTTTTTCTCAAAAAACAACCTAAGGAGTGTGTTGTACAACCTGATTTCGAATGCGATCAAATTCAGAAGTGCGCAAGCCCCCATCATCCGGATCAATACACGTAAGGACGCCGAATACATGGTGTTGACAGTTTCCGACAACGGAATCGGGATAGCAAAGACGAATACCGAAAAAATCTTCGACGTCCACGGGAGAGTCAACCAGGAGATCGAAGGTAACGGCATTGGCCTCTACCTGACCAAACGGATCGTAACGGCGGCAAGAGGGAAAATCACGGTAGATAGCGAGCAGGGAAAAGGGAGCACATTTACATTATACCTTAAAGCTTCGGATCAACAGGATTAAACTATGGGAAAGAAAATATTGATTGTGGATGACGATACTGAGCTACAATTTCTGCTCGTCCAAATCCTGGGGGACGCCGGTTATGAAACCTGTAATCTCCTTCATGGCGAATCGGTGCTTGAAACCACCACCCAATTTGCCCCCGATCTGATTTTGCTTGATGTGAAGATAGGGAATATGGACGGCCTTAGCCTCTGCAAGCACATCAAACAAACCCCTGGCATGGAGGCAATCCCGATTATACTGGTATCTGCAGCTGATGGCCTTTATGTGTCGTTGGACCAAGAGGGAGGCCCCGATGACATCATCCTGAAACCTTTCGACCTTGATAATTTTTTGAAAAAGATCGCGTTTTTCTTAACGTGAAACCTTACCAGAAACCGTAGCGGGTTATCGCATGAAACCGCTTCCTCGGTGAGGTGGTCCCTAAAGATGCGACTGAAGAAAGGATGTACGTGGTGCACAACAATTAAAATAAAATATCCTGTTGTTGATAAGCGAAAAGTTCAGGGATAAGCGTAGCCTTAGTAATCTTTGCAAGGTTGAGGATGGGATGTAGGTTCGACCTTCAACTTTTCCGTGGTAACGGGAGACCTCGCCGTCGGGCAAATAACTCTTGCTAAAAAAATCTGGAGAAGTTTTATCCAATGGAGACATAAACAGGGGAGAAATCAAAAGACTAGAAAGAACTTACCTCGCTCCCAATGGCTTTGGATTATGCTTTATTTCACTTTTACTGAATTACTGAATCGTTACTCAGAAAAGAACCCCGAAAAGAACCCCCGATTTCCAAAAAACAGCCTTTATGTCACGTTAAAGCCATATTTTCAATCCCCCTACGGGCTACTAAAAAAGCATCAGTCACACATGATTGATGCTTTTTTTATGTAGTAGGGCTAGAAATAGGGCGAATTAATTTGAAGTGGCTTCCCCTTCTTCCAGGTGCGGGGCGGCCCTTTTCACATACGCCAGTTTAAAGGGCGCTAGGCAGGACAAAGCAATCATTGGCTCGCTTCCACTAGACATATCGATCGTTTTGGTTCAATGGCCCAAATGGTTCTATCTCTTTCATTTGCCGCTTGGATTTACGAATCTATTATTTTTTTCCGTTTACCCAGCGATGCAGTCCAGGTTACACGTCTTCTTCTATGCGGAGGCTGTTTACATATATGCTACAGGCAAACACTTCCACGCTATCCGAACCTTATTCTGTTATTATAGGCAGACACCTATTCCGCATACCTACTTGTTTAATTGGTGGTGTGCAGATTGTTTCACCTTGTCCCTGTTTGATGCCCCCACCCAAGCGCTGGTTTCCCGCGGCCCATCACGTGTTATCCCGGTGGTTTTAATTACCCATCCCGTCCTTTGGTTTTCTTTCGATGCCATATGCACTAACTGACGCCGCGCTTGCGCTCCCTTTTATGTTCGAGCGGGACAATTTCCCCGCAGAAACATATCGTTGATACCTGTTCCCGTATCCTTTCAATGCCGTTACAACGCTCTACGCCCGTGGAAACAGCAAACGCCCGCTATCCTGTTTATGGTTGGTTTGTGCCGGTACCTGGAAACACGGCACTAGTCAGTTGATGGATGTGCAAACCGTTTAGTTTCCCGGCTCAATCGTTTCCCGCCTTTCGTCAACATCTTATTTATCGCGCATAATCCTATGTTTTTGATGCAAAACCCGTTGGTTCCTCTTCCCAACTGTTCGCTCCGTATACATGATAGCCCGTCGCCGCGTAGCAACATGATCCTTCTTATACGCATCGACACCTATTCCTGTGTAGATAAAACAAAAACGCGGTGGAATGAAATGAATCCACCGCGTCCGCATGCACTTCCGGCGGCCAGCTATCTGCCCCGTGCATTTTTGTTTATGCTGCACGCATCGTTGCATTTACTTAAATGGCCAAAAAACAGGCCCCGAATATTACGGGGCCTGCCAACGGTATCATCCATTTGTTCATCGGATCGCTGCTTATTCTACCCAAACTTTACGCATGGCCACGGGGCTCCAGCTACTCGTTCCACGCTTGTTATGCGAACGCACACGGAAGTAATACGTGACACCGTCTTCTACGGGCGCATAGAAGTTGCTGCGCGAATCGGATATCAACGGTAACGATTCCCACGTTGGCTCACCGTCGTCGCCCAGTTCTGACGCGATCTGCATCTCGTACTGGTACGCGTCGCGGATGGCCTCAAACTCCAGCAGGATCTCTGCCGGCCGGTTGGATGGGCGGATGCGTGTCCACGACGATGCGCGGGGCGGCTGCAACCCTTTCGGGTCGGCAACGGGGATAAATCCCGAGCTCAGCTGCAACGAACTTACATTCGTGAAGTTATTGATGTAGCCGGCCACGGCACGCATGGATTTCAATAATGCGTTACGGGCTTCGTCTTTCTCTTCCTTCTGCTGTCCGCTGGCGCGGCCGTTAGCCGTGATGGCCTGCTTGGCGATATAGTCGAGCGCTACCGGCTCGTAATCGGCAAACGCCGGAACCATGTCGGGGAAGTTGGTGTTCGTGCGCAGGGCGTCCGCCGTGCGCGTGGCCAATGATGCGAGGTCCGAATCGCTCATGCCGCTATAGTTGGTTACTAATTTTGGTGTTCTCATTTTTTCTTTTTTTGTTATTTGCTTTTTTGCTATTTGCTTTCCGCTTTTTGCGGTTTGCTTTTTGCCTGCCTACTCCTTGCAATTTCACTAATCCACTTATTCGCAGGCTTATTTGGCCCACCGGGCAACGGCATGGATGGTCGTTACCGGCCGTCGCTTGCGGTAAACCCCTTCGCGGGTGGGGCCGGCGCGGATGGGATTTGCAGGGTCACCGTCTATCATGATAGCGCCATCCGGACCGGTGTTGCCCTCTACGGTGATGCACCACGCATCGTCCCAGCCATCCACGAAGCCCACGTGGGCAATGCGTTTGAGGTTGGTGTAGTAGATGCCGAATACATCGCCTGTGCGTGGGGTCGCGTGCGCAGCCGATGGGTACCCGCTTGCTTGTAACGGGTCGCCGTTGCGCCAGACGGTTCGGCTGGCGGGGAACAGTGCGGCCGCCCATGCATTGCGCGGTTCGGGGTAGCCCGCCTGCCCATGGCACCAGCTCACAAAGGCGGCACACCAGGCGTAACCTTCGTCCAGCCCGCAGTAGCGGAGGTACTCCCCTACCCGGCTGCCGTCATTGTTGCCCGTGGCTTCACGCACCCCGATCTCGGCCATGTAGATTTCACGTAAATGATGGAACGCTGATGACACTGATTCGACAGACAAGCGCTGATTAACGATGTCAATCCGGCGATTTGCAGGGTAGCCTTGCAGGCTTTCAACAATTAAAAAATCCGTGTCCATCGGCCCTATCCGCGTTATCCGCGTTCCATAGCCCGCCCCTAAAACACCGAAGCCAAGCAGCACACAAACGCATACAGCAGCCCGAAGAAGATAACGAGGTAAAAGGTGATCTTTTGCCATGGGTGTAAGGATTTGAAATTGTTTGAAAAATGGTTGCGTTGGTAGTTGCGCATCACGGGCCAAAGGAGGCCCAACAGCCAGCGCGATACGGTGAGGAAGGTGCCCAAGGCCACCACGGCCAGTAGCACGAGACTGAGCGCGCCGGCATCCACCACCGCCGCGGTGGGGTCAAACCAGCGCAGCAGCGGATCGCAGTGCAAGAACAGCGCGAGCAGGCCAAACGAGGCCACCGCCATCTGCAACTGGCGCCATAATGGCCATAGCCAGCGGGTGCCATACGGATTTTTCAGGGAGATGGCGGGCTTCTCCAGGCTCCGCCACCGATGGTGCAATGTTGTTTCCATTGTTGTACTCCTTTCGTTTTGGGCAAACGTAGCGATCTGGAAAGCAACAAAATAGGCGTGTCACCTCGTTGTCACGCGATGGGCGGTGGATTGTCACCAAACGGCAGTTGGGGAGACAGGAATGTCCCTATCGGAAGGTCTAGGTTACCGGCAAAAAAGAGCGATTAGGGGCACAGGTTGAGCAATTTCTCGGTATGCCCCACCATGAACAAGGGAATGTTTAACATGCCGTTGTCCATTTTCAGGTTTCTTAAGGAGTATCGAAGTCGTACGGGTGGGGCATAATGCTGGTTGTAGATCGTGAGACTTCGGCCCCTCACGTTTTCTTCTGCCTTCACTTCAATGGGAACGATATCATTTTTCACCTGCAACAGAAAATCGACCTCAGCTTGATTCCCTGATGTCCAATACCGAGGTGTGCCTTCAAAACAAGCTACCAGATGCTGCAGCACAAAATTTTCGGTCAGCGCCCCTTTGAATTCAGTAAATAGCCGATTACCCTCCTTTACGGCAATGGGGTCCAACAAGGAGAGCCGACGCAGTAGCCCGACATCCAGGAGGTATGTTTTAAATGCGGATAAATCGTCATAAGCCGACAAAGGCAAACCCGGTTTGTTGCTCCGAAACACGCGGTGGATAAGCCCGGCATGCGAAAGCCAAAGCAACGCATCTTCATAGTCTCTTGCCCTCGCGCCTTCACGAACCGTTTGGTACAGGAACTTTTTATTATCACGGGCCAATTGCGATGGGATGGAAGACCAGATATATTGGATTTTCGGTATATCCTTGTTGTCTGCGTGTTTGGAAAAGTCGAGCACATACGCGTTCAATATATCCTGCAATACCTGCTGTGTGGCCTGTACATCGCCCGTTGCTACCAATGTGGCTACGGCCTCGGGCATGCCTCCGGATATAAAATAGGTTTTAAGTTTATCTACGAGCGGATTAAAGAAAATATCGGGCAATGGTTCCAGTTTCTCGATACCATCCAGGTAATCGAATAGCTGTGGGCTATCTATTGACAGGAATTCGGCAAAGCTAATGGGATTGACTTGGAGAAAGGTCACCTTACCTACAGGGAATGACTGCCCCCTAGACATCGCTACGCCTAATAGCGACCCGGCGCTCGCAATCGCATATTCAGGGGCGTTTTCGCAGAAGTATTTAAGTGTATTCAATGCATCGTTGCATTCCTGTATTTCATCAAAAATCAACAACGTTCTTTGTGGCACAATGCTTCTACCGTGCACCAACGAAAGGTTTTGCACAATTCGCTGAACGTCTTTTGTATTTTCGAAAAATTGCTTGAGCTCAGGTTGTTCCTCGAAATTAAAATAGGCTACGTCTTCAAATTCGCTTTTGCCCAATTGTTTTAACAACCACGTTTTACCAACCTGCCTGGCGCCTTGCAATACGAGCGGCTTCCGATTCGGATCATTTTTCCATGCGGCCAGCTGCTGCTGGATGTTGCGTTGTATTTTCATTCCTGTAATAAGTGCCAAAAATGTGATTTTTTTCACATAATTCCTAGTTATTGTGTGAAAATAGCACGTCATCACCTGTTAATGCCGGCGCTTTCGGTGCGGTCACTTTGCTGTATCGGTGCGGTGCACTGCCAGCGGACCGCCAGCAAAGGGCCGGGATCGTGCTCCGCTAAACGCAGCAGTCCCGCAGCAGTCAGGCATCGGGTGTACAGGCCGGTGGCCGTTTGCCCCATTTCCAGTAATAGCAATCTTCGAGGTCCGATTCGCGGTAGCGTATCTGGTTGTCGTCGTTATAAACAAACCTGAGTTTGCCGCTTGCGCGGTAGCGGGTTACCGTGCGCGGGTCTACCAGTAAAAGTTCTGCCGCTTCTTTGCGGTTGTATAGTTTTTCATCCGGTTCGGGCCCGTGGGGGTCTACCTGCGGTAAGGGCATGGTAACCGCCCGGCAACACTGCCTATCGGCCGATTGAAGTGCAACCAACTCTTCCATCAGGCGGTGTATATCCATGAGCGTTTCACGGATTAGGGAGATGTCTTTTTTCATCTAATTATTTTTCTTTATCGGCTGATGAGAGCTCGATGTAAACAATGATTGCCCTGTGTGTCAATATTATTTACATCTCGGTTTCATCTAGTTAAATTTGCTTTTCTTCGGTGATGAAGCTGTCATGATTTTTCATCTAATTATTTTTCTTTATCGGCTGATGAGAGCTCGGTTTCATTTGTGTTTAACTTCAACGGCATTCAAGATGGCTGAAGCCGTTTAATCGTTTCGCTGTCTGATTTTGAAAATCATGACGGTTCCATAGGGGAATTTGATGTACCTTTGTTTGGATTGTATTGATAATTGATTAATTAAATGACTGTTGATATTGCTATAGGATACTGAACATATAAGGCGGCATCTGTTTATCCCGTTATCCAAATTACGACATTGAACAACACAGAGGAAGACAGACTGATCGTCCGTGCTACGCGCGGGCCTCAGTTTCTTCTGTGTTAGGGCGTCGTAACCCTGGATAGCGAGAGCTGACAAGCCCCGCGTATTTTTATGAACATACCTGAATTCATACCTACCCGGCAGCTACTGGATAACCCGATTAAAGAACAGGGGATTGCTGATCCGTTAAAGCGATTCGCGGAATCCCATGGGTTCCGTACGCTGCGGGAATTGCTCGACCATTCCCTGCAGGAACTACTGGCCATGCCCGGTTTTTCAACCGAATGTTACCGGGCACTCATCGGTTTTCTGGAACGGCACCAACGGCTTTACCTGCTGCAGATTACCAGCCAAGCATAGCCAGTAATTCCTTTTTCTTTGCGTGGGTTATACTGACGGTCTTCCCATCGGGGATGGAAAGCGTGATAAGCTCCGCGGTTTTATCCACTTTTGCCACCCGGTTGATGGCTACTATATAGCTCCGGTGGGTTTGGAAAAAATGCTTGGGTGGCAGGTTCTGGGCTATCCTACCCAGCCCTGCTTTCGCCAGGATGAATTTCTCTGTTTTGCTATCATCGAGAAACTCCCCACGCAAACTCCCCGGTGCCAGGGAAATGAACGTGTCGTCACCCTGTGCCGAGAGGTAGTTGATATCGGCCGTGGGCAAGAAAGAAAAATTACCTTCGGCCACTTTTATGGCCACATTGTCTTCCATCACTTCGGGTTGCTGAAAATCCGGCCTGCCGAGTTGCTTCTTTGCATATGCCACCGCTTTGCAGAAGCGGTCAAACGGAATCGGCTTCAGAAGGTAATCTGCCACGTGCAATTCATGCGCTTCCAAGGCGAAATCAGCAAAACCCGTGCACAAGACCGTAACGGGCGGTCTATCGAGGAGCCTGAGCAATTCGGTGCCCTTCAGGCCGGGCATGTCTATGTCTAGAAAAAGCAGGTCGGTACCCTGTTCGATCAAGTAGTCACGGCCCCGCAGGGCGTCGGTAAACTCGGCTTCTACGGCCAGGCCGGGTATTTTCGGAATCATGGCCTTGATGAGTTCAATGGAATCCGGATCGTTGTCTACAATCGTACATCTTATCGTCTCCATCATCATACGGTTTTTTTGGTAGTGTTCATTTATTCTTATCGGTAGTATATGCGCACTTCTATATCGAAGTAAGTGGGTTTATCATCGATGTCCAGTGCATGGCGGTCTGGGAAATTCAGGTCCAGCTGCCGCTGGATGTTTGCCAGCCCTACGGAGCTTGATTCCACCGGGCGCAGCGATGGATCCTTTTTCTTGTTCCAACAATTGAAACGGAGACATTCCGGATCGCTGTAGATTTCCATGCGTATAGGCTGGTCGGGGTCGTGCTGGTCTGCATAGCGGAGGGCATTCTCAACCAACGTGGCAAATAGCAATTGCGGTATTTCGCGGGCTACCAGATGGCGGCCAACGGTGAGCACCACGTCCGTGGCATCGGGTATGGCCACCTTATTGAGGAAGAGCATTTTGCGGATGAAATCTATTTCTACGTCCAGCAGCACCATCACCGTTTTGCTTCCGCCGTGTTCGTATAAATAGCGAAGCGAGCTGATGTAGGCGCTTACGATCCGTGAAGCATAATCGTTGTGCACTAAGCTGGCCTTCACGTGGTTGAATATGCTATGTAGCCAGTGTGAGCCCCGTTGGTTGGTGATCAAGGAGCTCTGCATGGAGAGGTTCTCTTCGAGTATTTTGCGCTGCGCACGCTCCAGCCGTAATTGCTCTTCCACGGTCTCCGCGTGCTTACGTTGCGCCGCCAGCAACTGCCCGTTTTTTATCGCTTTCATCCGGCTTTGGTGGTAGGCTATGGCAGCTACCAACAGCGGCAGGTAATTACGGCAAGCATTCTGTACCAGCGCACCGAAATGGAATGGCACGTCGGGGTTGTATAAATAGATATCGGCCCGGGGCAACAGGCCGTATATCAGGCCGCAAGCCGCTGCACTAGCCACAAAGAAAATGAATATAACAATGCTGGCCAGCCGCAGCGTCTCGGTGGGAGCCTTGTATTTGTACAGCAGCCACACCAATAGATAGAAGCAACCAATTACCAGGAGAAAGTATGCGCTATAACCCAGCAAATTGACAGGGTAAGGACCAATTTCGTTGAAAACCAGCGCAAAAACATAATACGCTATCCATGGCTTAATATGGTCTTTAGCTGTCGCGCTAGATCGCGACCATTGTATTGACGGCATAAAGAGTAGCTGTTTTTTCGCCGGATAATACGAATTATCGCCTAAGTATGCAAACATCGCTAGTATAACTGTTCGTGCACAGACAGCCAGCCATCCCACCACCACGGGTGTCGTTTCACCACACTTTGCAGATCGCCATACAGCTCGTCCGTTGCCGTATACGCAAAAATTGGCCGTTCCTTTCCCTTGGGTGGGGCGATGACTTGCAAGCACCGGATGGTTGCTTCCCTACCCACTACGGGCTCGCTAACCATGCTATACAACGGTACCCGCGCAATGTTTGCCAAGGTCGCTAAACCGGTACGCACGCGCATTTCGCCGTGGAGGAACGGGATGGTGATGGCATTTGTGCTCCTATTATTCGGCAATGTGCCCGTATTGCCATCCAGGTAAGCAACGATCGTTTTGCCTTGGCGCAGGGCGGTCCGCATCTGCAGGCCGGCCTTGGGGCGCTGGGCATCTATCAAGGTGCACGTGGCGCCATTGCGCAGGCAGGTATTTGCCGCCAGGGCTAGCATACCCTCACCCTGTGCCTCCAGTACGTCGGTGGCCAGCAACGTGCAGATAGAAACACCCCGGGCCATCAGCCAATGCGGCAGCAGCCGATACGAGCCCAGGTGGTAGGTACACACGATGGATGGCCGGCTGGTAAGGCCCGCAAGGTCTACGGCGTTGTCAGCTTGCAGCTGTATGGATAACTCGTTGAAATAATATTCGTCTAGATTGGCCAGCCGCTGGTTGAGCAAGGTCTGGCGGAACAGCGCCTCGTGCTGTTCTTGGGGGATATAGGGCATGAGCCACCGTAGGCTGGCGCTGAATGCCGAAAATTTATAGTGCCATTGAACGGAATCAATGATGGGTAGTTGCTCGACTTCGTCGTGGATCATCTTACGGGTTTGTATATAGTTGTTCATATTGGATATATTTTTCGATTGTTATAAAACCTGGCCTCACACACGGGTTAAAAAGGGCGCCCTGCAAGCCTGCCGATAACGCCGACGGAAAACCTGAGGGCGCCCTTGGCATCATCAGGTACCGATTAGGTCTGGCGGACCCCAAGCCAGGAAGGGGCACTTATCGGGGAACGGCGGAAACGGCACGATGCGCTGCACGCCATCCTGCTGTTCCTTGTGATAGAACGGCTTTGCAAAAAACCCTTGCTTTCCGTTGACCTCTTGGTCGGGCATATTCGTTTTCATTTGAACATTGTTTATGAACCATCCTACTCTTTTCCAGGTTTTCGGAATCCCCTGCAACCGTGGGCCCACGGTTGAAAACGCGATGTCGACTTCTCAAACTTGCAACAGGTAGGATGGTATTCCAACGAATTTCGATGGAATCGACCTATCGGGTGTTCGAGCCCGCTATTCGTACGGCTTAGCGTTCAACGGCCGGTTCGGCAGCTTCATCGGAAGGGACGGTTATTCCGTCGATTTCACAAGGATAGGCGCTTTTAAGGCGTTAGTTTTGACCTGTTTGAGCAGCCAATCGGCCGAGCGTATTACCATGTTACCTTCTTTGCGCATATACCTTTCCGATCACCATCCGCGAGCTATCGCCTCGGCCCGGCTCCCGGCCGGCACCAGCCACAACGTACCCTATTCGCATAAGCGAGGTTGGCAGGGTGATGGTTGGTGGGTAAGTTTGCAGACCTACGATGCCCGCCACGCCTATGTCTATCTCGTTGAGGTATTCACCAAACGGCCACTCCGGTTTGGGCTGGAATGCCTACGGCGCGACCTGCGCTGGCTTTACCCGTTGCAGGGTGCATTCGCCATCCACGACCAGGGCGGGCGAAAGGCATTGCAGCTCACGGCCGATGAGCATATCCGTGTGCTTTCCGGGTCGGGCAACTATGTGGTAATCGTGCAACCGGGCCGGCACCTGCTATTTGCATTCGTATTGGATTGGGGGTGGACCCGCCGGTATGCCCGCGGCGCATTGGGGTATCTCAGGCAGCCCTTTCCGGCACCCATTATCCCAGCTATCCGCGGGCACCTGCTTACACTGGCCCACCTTTCCGTTAAGGAAGGGATGCTGATGGATGCCGAAATCTATTGGCCCATTGCGCGGATCACCCACGTTACCCGGCAACTCTATGAGGAACGCGAAGCAAGTTCGGAGACGCTCGAATTGGCCCGCTCGGCACGGAACCATATTAAAGACAGCTTGCGGTTAGACGGTAATCCGCTCACGGTAGCGGAAATCGCCGACCATTTCGGGGTAACGGCCGATCGCCTCAGCCGCGCACACAAGAAGCATTATGGGCAGCCCCTGCAGGCTTACCTCATGCGGCAGCGGCTGGATACCGCTTACCGACTGCTCAGCGAAGAAGGAGCAAGCGTATCGTCGGTAGCGTACCAACTGGGGTTTTCAGACGTGCAGGCGTTCAATAAACTATTCCGGAAATACTTTGGCGTGGCGCCGAGCGAAGTAAGGAATGGATGATGCGCCGCGCCCGTGCGGATATTTACCACCGATCTAGCGGATATCTACCAACAGCAACGTTCGATAGCGGGTATTTTTGCAAGTGCAAGTTGATGGTTAACAATATGACTCATATAAACTTCTTCACTAAAACGCTACGCAGACCGGCCAGTAGGCCGATCTATCACATATCCATTGGTAATCGTCGATTTGCCCTATTCCGGCGTAGGGCCGTGGGGTAATATTTCGGGTGCTTCCGTACCAGATACCGGGGCATCCGCGGCTTGGTCAGCCGGTGACCGACTAACGCATTGTTACTTTTTATTTACTTAAAGTTTTTGTTGCTTTTTGATGTATAAAAGCTCCCAATACCATGGCTGACAAATGGTTCAAATACAATAGTGGCCCGGCCACCAATCCAGCGAGCTATACCGAGCAAACCGGTACGCCATCCTGCGGGGGAGATGATTTGCTCTGCGCTATTTTTGCAGAAGATGATACCACTGGACATCCCGTGCTCACACAGGCATTGAAGGATGAAATGTTGGATGCGATCGCTCAGGGTGCTCCCGACACCAATGTGCTGCTAATCGGAACACGCGACTGACGTTCATTGGTTAAGAAAGGGCACCTACGGGCTGGTTATCAGCTGCCGGTGCCCTTTCTTATTTTAGGAGGTTGGTTTTACCACAACCATCATATCCACCTCTCTTTCCGCCAACACAAATTGCACCTTATAGCGTTCCAATTGCCTATTGATACTTGCAATATCGCTATCCGGTGCCAGCACGAGTTCAACGTTGGATTGGCCGGATAGCCGGTCACTTTCATTGAAAACAGGTGGAACCAACCTGCATTGATTCAGTTCATAAATGAGGTTAGTTATTGGCCCACTAAATGCCGCGGTATCGCCAACGCCACACATGTCGAATTGAGTGCCCCCATATCCTCCGTCCGCATAGTCGCGCAATACGAGGCACTTGATACGCTTCCTTTCGAAACGGATACCGAACCCCAATCGCCGATCCAGTTCAGACAGCATTCGGCGATAGACGGCACTGTCGGTCTGGCCCGAATCCACAAACATGGTTTCAAATGAGATTTCATTGTCCCTATCCCATTCAGGCTTGTTCCTATCCACTTGCCGATCATAAAAAAGATGGTGATATGGGATATCGTCACAATCCATCAGTTGATTCGGTGTGATGAAGGTTGCCGGCCTCTTCAGCGAGGAGAAGGCATCCCAACCCATTGATTTTCTCAGTAGCTGAAAATATACATGGGCAATTGGCATATTTAACACAACTCCCCGTATTGTACCGGATACCGTATCGCGATAAATACCCAAATGCCCGCGCACACCGCTTTGATGGCCCAGTAACACATCATATTCTTTGAAATCAGGCGTATCCCCGGCGTGGGTCCGCGCAAATACCAACGGTTGCGAATAGTCGAAGTCCGGTATTTCATTCTTCATCGCCCAATCCAATCGACCTCCCCGCAAAACTTCCTCTATATACTCGCCAGTTGCGTAGTCACCATTTGTTTGGGCGACAAAAATACCGTTCCGGATCCAGACCAGATGCGGCCGTGCAACATATGGAAACAGTCGAGACAGTACGCTGTCCTCCACCACCGTAGGGATACGGATTTTACTCAGGAAAGAATTGGCTTTCCAAAATTTCTCAATCTTGCTCCGGCTTTCGTGCGTTACCGCCAATACCCTAACCGATCCGGCAAACTGATTTTGCAACGCCTCCATTTTCGGCATTGCTTTGATACACGCCGCACAGGCCGTGTCCCAGAAATCGAGGATAAGCAATTGATCGTTGTTGAGGTTTACGTTCCCTACATTGGGTACTCCGTTATTCAGGATATTTGACACCACATAATCCGGCACCTTTTGCCCCAATTGCACCCGGTGCGCTGTAAGCTGGCCGAAACATACGGGTGTACCCCCTGCCAGTAATAACATAATCCATATTAACCTAACCATATCCCTATCGTTTATTTTGTGCCAAAGATGAATGTTCTATGACTTCCAACGGTATACGCAACGCATACCTGGCGTCATCCGGAGATAGCATATACTCCTGATTGCCTACCGTCCTTCGAAGGGTCAACTTATGGGCTTCCTCCCGATTCAATCGCCGCAGGTCCGACCAGCGTGTGCCGCGGAACACCAGTTCCTTACGTCTCTCCTCAAGTACGCGTTTAAGCACTTCTTCACGATCCGTTAAGCCCAGTTGGACATCGGTTGCATACCGTTTGTTCAGCAGCGTTTCCAAATCTTCCGTAGCGGCAGCCACATGGCCAAGCCTGGCATGGCATTCCGCCCGTATCAAGTACACCTCCGGTGTCGTTATTCCAATAAAGAAAGGCTGTCCGCTGCCGCCGTCATAATTACCCCGGAAAACGTATGTGCCGTCGCTATTCCGGTTGAAGAACAATGTGGATCGCAAATCCCCGGCCTCATAGCGCGAAAGCAGATCTTCGCCTATCAGCGCCCGGTTCGAACCGAATTGCACACCCATGGTGCTAGTCGCTTGAAACAACACTTCTTCGTTGAACCGATTGAAGGGAATAGCAGCATTGGCATCTACATTCCTGTAATCCAGCAACTCGGAATAAACGCTTAGGCTTTTGTCTGCCATTTCCAACGCCTTTTCAAATCTACCCATAGACAGAAATACGCGAGCCAATGCCGCATAAGCGGCGGGTTTGCCGGGTCTGGATGCGACCGTGGTCTTCTCCGGCAGAAGTTCAGCAGCTTCCAACAGATCGCCAACGATCCTATCGTAAGTTTGCTGGACCGTTGCACGAACCGATGCCTCGTTCACATTGGGCGTCAGCCTCAGCGGAATGGCCGGTGCGGAATTATCGCCCGATGGCTGGTAAGGCAGGGAGAAGATTTCGGCGGTCAAATAAAACGCATATGACCGGAAAAAGAGTGCCCCACCCCTGGCATGGTTATATCGATACACTTCACTAGGTAGCGGCTTTATCTTTGCCAGTGTTTGCAATGCGAGGTTCGCATTGTAAACAACCCGATAGGGGTAATACCATTGGGGCAGGTCATGATCGCCCAACGGATTCCAGGTATAGGTTGATCTTGCATTTTCCGATAACGACTGCCAAGACGCTTCCGACAGGTAATAATCATCCGAAGAGGCTTGCCCATCACTGGGATATCCTGTGTTCATCGTGGAATAGTCGTCAAGCAGCAACTGGCAATCGTCTATGCTCTCTGGGGTCACAAGATCGCTTTTCGGCTTCTTGGCCAAGAAATTTTCACATGCCGAAAAGAACAGCAGGCCCGCCGTTAAAACGGCAATAACGATGTTAGTTTTCATTGTTGGTTCATTTAGCGTTAAAAATCCAATGTTGCGCCCACGGCGATCTGAAGCGGGAACGGAAGCGCTCCGGGCCCATCGGCGATCCGTGGATCGATGCCCAGCTTGTTTGCCCGCCATAGGATACCGAGGTTACTGGCCGTTGCGTGCAACCGTATTCTCGCCGAGCTGCCTCCCAATGGCGGTAGTTTATAAGCCAGGAATACTTCCTGGATCGATATGAAGTCGCCCCTTTCCACCAGTGCCTCCGATTGGTTGTAGAATTGATCGCGGCGGATGTTGATGGGATATACCATCGATGGTACATGGGTATGCAATTCATCTCCGGAAACCCGCCATCTCTTATCAAAATCCGGATTACCATAGTTCTGGTCCCTCAAGAACTGGTAAGACAGTCCCTGCCTAAAAAAGACATAGTCGAATTTGTAGAGCAGACGGATAGCCAGTTCAAGGTCCTTGAACCTAAAATGGTTTCCGAAAGAGCCGACGTAACGTGGCTGTGAAGGCCCCATATATTTGATGTCTTCAATGTCTGCCCGCAACAGCGCCGAGTAATCCTTTGTGACCTCCCCATCCAGATATCCCTGCGGATCCCCGTTTGCCGGATCGAGGCCAGCAAACGGATAGGCAAATAGTGCAAACCGGTCCATACCCGCTACGAACGGGAAGCTCGATTGGATAAGGTTTGACGCCGTAAGCGAATTATTGTAATACCGCTCTATTTCCTGCCTGTTGTAATTCAGTATCAGTTCACTTCCCCATTGAAACTGCCTGTTTTTTACATTCACTGAATTTAGTGACAGGTCAAAGCCCCGCCCCGACACATCGGCGTTATTGCCGTTGTATGACAGGTAACCCGTTGTTGGGTCTATCGGAGCGGAGGATATCAAGTCATTGAATGATTTGAAGTAATATTCGAAAGTTCCTGACAACCTTTCGTCCAAAATTGCAAAATCCACTCCCAAATTGATGGTCCGCACTTCCTCCCATCGCAGCGATGGGTTGGGTGGCACCCCTGCCGTTGCATACGGAAGGAGGTTAACAGAACCCAAACCCCGCCTACTGATCACGGGTATTGCAGGTATACTGTTATTGGTGTTGCCATTGTAACCGTATGTTGCGCGCAAACGGAGATGGGATAGGGGGAGGTGCCGGAACGCCTCTTCACTTGAAGCGGTCCATGCCGCGCCGATCGACCAGAACGGCGTACCGCGCCGGTTGGTGCGGACGCCGAATTGGTTTGAGGCGTCCTTACGCACGCTGGCGGTAAGGTCATATTTCTTACGGAAACTGTAACCTGCATTTGCCAGTATGGAAGTATATCTGGGAATTTCTTCCCTTACCGAGTTGAAGTATTCGATACGCTGGCTGGTTCCCCGCTCGGTTGGTTGGGGGTTCACCACATCTACCACCGCACGTGTCTTGGCATCCCTATCATACCCGTAATATAGGTCGTAGTGGCTAAATGTATAGTTATCGCGTGATTCGACCGCCGCCAACGCACTGACAGCATGGTCACCGCGCTCGAAACCGTAGTTGAGTTGGCCCCTCCATTGGTTGTTTCGCCTCTTCTCCCGGGTGGCACCTAACCGGTCGCCCACAGGAAGGTAATGGATCGGTATCCCATCCTCATCCGGCACCGTAAATCTGTTGATCATTTCACGCATGAAAAATGAATTTTCACCCATTATGTCATCCATTTCGGTGTTGTTATAATCATATTGATAGTGAATCGCTGCCGAAAGGTTCGGGAGGAAATTATACTTGACACCGATATTCGCCGTGAGGTCATTGGCCCCGATGCGCAACTCGCTCTCCCCTATCTCCTCGATGGGATTGAAGCCACGATAAAGGTAAATACCCCGCTGTTGCTCCGCTTGTACGTACGAAGGCCGGAATGAACGCCCCACATTAGCAAGCTCCCCGTCTTCGGTGAAAAGACTCAGATACGTAGGGAGGAATGGAGCGGTATGTTCGTAGGTGATATTCGAACCCGTTCCTATATCCCGCCGTTGTGAGTTTGTCAAAAGCACGCTTCCGGCCACTTCGAGCCTGTTAATCGGCTTAACATTGACCGCAACCCGGGTGTTGATCCGTTGATATCCCGAGGTCACCTTATGGTGGATGTCTTTGTTGTAACCGGCGGCCAAGGTGACCGACATCCGCTCACTACCGCCGCTTATCGAAATGCCGTATTGCTGTTTCGTTTCCGGCCGGTAGATGTGGTTCAGGTAGTCAGCCCGTATATCCCGCGTACGGTAAAAATCCAGCTGCGCTTCCAGCTCTTCGTCTCCAATATCCCCACTCCGATGGCTATCCAGCAATTCCACAACGGGGCTTACATAGGGATAAGTACGGGTATTGGTCAATCTGGAGTTATAATATCCATTCTGAAACAGGAATTGTTCGAACTCAATGAATGCACCGGCATCCATCATGGGCCTATAATAGAGATCGGGCTTTGCCGCCGCACTGATGCCCGCGGTAACCGAAATACCCATGGGACGCCCATAACGGGCTTTCTTAGTGGTGATGACAATAACGCCGCCGCCTGCCCTCGCTCCCCAGATAGACGCGGCCGCGGCGTCCTTCAGGATGGTGATATCCTGTACGTCGTTCGGATTGATATTATTGATATCTCCCTCATATGGAAAATTATCCAGCACGATAAGCGGTCGGCTGTTTGCGGTAAAGCCCGCTTGCCCCCGAACCAATATAACGGTGGAAGCCCCATGGTTTACAATCGCTCCGCTCCGGTCCAGGTAGTTCGTGCCGGGGGTTAAGCCTTCTATTCTGGCAATGATATTGGCGGAAGTCCTGTGGTTGAATTTCGAACTGCTTATATGATCGAATGACCCGGTGGCGCGTTCCTTCGGGATGGTCTGGTAGCCAGTGGACACCTCCACTTCTTCCAACATGTTTTCCGTAGGTACGAGGACGAATTGGAACTCCCTACCCTGTTCTGCATCAAATTTTTCGCGTACGGTTTGATGCCCCAGGTAAGAGACCACCAACGTGCCCGATAGCCCCGATGCCCGGAGAGTAAACCGACCGTTATCATTCGTCAAACTCTTGAGAGATGTGCCTTTAATCGCTACCGTGGCACCGGGGATAGCTACACCTGCGGTGTCTACGACAATACCCGACAGCACAGGCCCCGAAGTGTCGGGGCGCTGTGCGCGGGCATACAAACACATGATCATTGCTACAGCCAGGAGGCTGCTATATATTTTTGAAAGGGCATACCCCTCCCCTATACGTAAAATTAATTTCATTGAGCATTGATAATTAGTTGTTTAAGAAAATTTCATTCTCAGAACCGACACCCAATGCGAAGAAATCTTACGTCATTATTTGCAAGTATGGAAAAAAGCGTCTACTTTTAGCTATTGCATAGTAACCGAAAATAAACACCTTCACCAACCTGAACGATAATGGGTTTTTCTATCAGCATTGGGGTCGGTAGCAGCAGAGAAGCTGAGCCTTTTGGTTGGCCGTGCTTTCGGGGATTGGGTCTTTTAATACACCTCTCCCTATGCGCTTCCGTTGGCTGCAATATTTTCGGTTGTCCTATATAGGGCTGCGCTTGACGTTCTTATATAGATTTTTAAGGGATTGGAAGCTTACCTCTTTGGTATCGCAAATTGCGATTTCTGTCGCAAATAAGCTGCGATACGGACGCCTGAATGGTTTAGTGATAATCGTTTTCATAATTTTTGGTGTTGAAAACGAAGTACTGAAAGGATAGGAAACAAAAAGAAACGCCCCCTACACTTTCGTCTGAAGGGAATAGCGACCAAGCCAACCCCGCCATTACCCCGAAAGGTAACGACTTCCGTCCGAAAGCATCACGTAGGGGACGTCCTGCCAGATGGCATCGCAAAGATACCTATTTCTGGCAATGTCGGACGAACCTACGGTCAACTCGCACGGATGGCTTGGTCTTTTCATCAAACGAGCGACTTCGTTTGTTCGCTCCCACGAAGGGAGTGGACAATATTTTGGGCTGATAAGACCCGCTTCTATCTCATTGTTCTATGCAGTAATACCATATGCAACTATTTGAATTAGTTAACAATGCAAACGTAATAAATAGTTTTCAATAAACCAACATGTTGGTTTAAAAAAATAAAAATAATGGCTGTCGAAAAGATTGTATTCAAAGAAATGTCCCACTTGGATTATCTATTTACTCTTCATATTAAGAAACTGCGAGAAGCCAAAGGATGGAGCCAACAGGATTTAAGCAAGAAAATGGGGGTAACGCTAAGTTTTGTAGGCAATGTAGAATCATTCATCCAACGACACAAATACGGTATCCGCCATTTGACACTTTTGGCAAAAGTCTTTAAATTCAAGTCGATGTCGAAACTTTTTGATTTTCCTACGCCAGAACATGATATGATTAGGCTGACGTTGAAAGTTGCGCCTAAGAAGAAAAAAGACGGCACACCGTCCAAAGGGAAAGATGTGGAAGTGATCAAGATAGAGCCCATCGAAAAATCGGGAGTGGAATAATGCAGATGGGCGTGCTCGATATGATTCGGAAATGAAATTAATTAAAATAGCATCAAAAAAGGTAAGCGCCGTAAACCAAAATAACGAGGATACAATCGACTAATTCTTAACAGGAAACGGCAGCAAAAGTTATACATAATGGCTCTTAATCCAGAAAATGTCAAGTTTCTTTTTCAGCAAATAGCGAAATCAGAACTCAGAACATATAACAGTGTTGTATCACAGCTTTTTGGCTATTTAGACTTGGAGGTGAAGGATAATCCTGTTTTTGACAAATATGAATCAGAATGGTCTAAATGGTCTGAATGGATTGAAGGGATTGAAGAAAATAGTTACGATTGGAGTTTGCCAAAGAACATAGATGATACTAAATCGTTAATCTACAACGTCTACAGATGCATTGCGCAAAATGATCAGGATTGGCTTATTAATTTTTCAACCGAACTATTTCAGGAAAGGAATTTTAACGATTCGATTTACAAATTCAATAATTCGTTCATAGACTATCTTGGCAAAGCGTTAGAAGATATCATCGAAGCAAATCCCGAAATTGAAGCAAAAACGGCAAAAAAGACTAACAACGATACGGTTTTCATAATACATGGACACGACAATACATTAAAAATGGAGGTTCAGTTATTGTTAAATCGTGCTGCGGTAAACAGTATTGTTTTGCACGAGCAGGCCGACAGGGGCAGAACTATTATAGACAAGCTTTTGGACGAAACAAATAAAGCCGGATATGCCATTGCTCTTCTTACGCCGGATGATATTTTGGAGAATGAAGCAAAGCGAGCGCGTCAAAATGTTATATTAGAAATAGGTTATTTTATTGGATTGTTAGGAAAAGAGAGGATTAGGCTTATTGTAAAAGACGGGGTTGAGGTACCCTCTGATTTGCAGGGAATTCTATATGAAAAATACGAGGCAAGCGGCAGTTGGAAGATAAAACTATTGAAAGAAATGCAAGCTGTTGGAATATATGTTGACATGAAAGGCGTGGTTGATCAGTTCTAGGTATTTCAATGAAGAGGGGGCGAGAGGTTGTATAGGTTAAGACAAAAACCGTAACGAATACGAGAACTGATACTGAATAATAGGGATTAAGTAACAACAACTATTAATAGTATTTATTTACTTAATTAATAACCAAGGAGAAGAAAGCTAAACAGTTCGACATTGGAGGAATATAAGAAGAAGATATAATCTAATTACATCATGGAAATTATTAAAACATGGACAGAAATTATTTATAACATTATTTCGGCATTATCTTTTATTGCTGTCGGTTTTTGGGTAATATATCGTTTTGTATTACAAAAAGAACGTTTTCCAAATCTTAACTTTTCTGCCGGTATTAATGTTATTGGAAAGCAGAATGATTTCTATATTGTGGAACTGATAGCAATAGTTGAAAATAGGGGGAAATCGCAACACAAAATGGAGGAGCTGAAGCTTGACCTAGATGCTGTTTTCGTTAACGACGGCGTTGAGACAAGCGAGGAATGGGGAGGGCAAATTAATTTTCCAAATCATTTGTTGACAGCTTCATACTTACCAGCTGGCCGAGGGCATTTCTTTGTTGATCCAGGAACAGAGGCAAAATACTCCTATATATTTAAAGTTCCCATAGAAACAAATTTTCTTATGTTACATTCGAGATTCAATTACATCGGAAGAAAACGTAGTGAACACGCGGCCGAGAAAACTATCAAAATTGATCACGCCAAATATTCAGAAAGTTAATTAATAATCAATTCTTTACTATGAGAAATTGAGCAATTCCTTTCCTCGAAGGCTTTTGACGTTCTTTACCATGAAATGGCTCTGCTTACACTAAAAGTTACGCCGAAGATAAAGAAAGATGGAGCCCCGTAAGAAGAAACGTGGGATGGTAAAAGTGGAGCTTATTTAAAGTCAAATTAGCCTTAAAATGAACTGGAAAGAAATCATACAGTAAATCGAGGGAACTTTGAGACTAGGTTAAGGGGGCTAAACAGCATTGAACAATTGCTTCCAAGGAAATATAAATTAAAGCTATCCCTTTTTCAGAAAAAGGAAAGTCCTATGTATTACAAGAATTAAAAAATTAAAAATCAATTGGCGCAAAAAACACATCACTATTTGCAATTTATAATGAACTTGAAGGGAGACCTATTCCAATAAAAAGCAGAAATAAAAATAGACAACCCCTATAGTATTGCAACATCATGAATTGGGTAATGCAGGGTGGCTAATCAAGGTAATTGACAAATATATAAAAGAAGAACAGAGTTATATACAATGACAAGATAATATGCTAATAGGCCAAAGGTATACTGTAACTACCAAAAAACATTAATTTATAGACAATACTTTATTCTATACTCATTTTTAATCACTTCCTTGTAAGCATAGACCAATTACGGTTCCTCAACACATCTTTTATGAGAATACGCAAATTACAACTCAAAAACGGATACAAAAGATTCCACGACTTAACAATAGATCTCGGGGACTCTCCAAAAAGAATTATAGCGCTAGTCGGACCAAATGGATGCGGCAAAAGCAGTGTATTAGATAGTATGCTCAAGCTAAACACCATGTTTGTTGGTCGAATCGGAGTGGGTAGTAAAAAAGGAGAAGAATATCATTCGAATAAGAATGGGAAGCATATTACCCCAGAGGACATAAAGATTGAGTTTGTTGATGGGGAATTTAATTCTTTACTTCAAGAGAGAGAAAAAGCGGGAAGCTTAACCACAATATTCTCCTTTAGAAGCCCTTACAGGTACAATAGCGATCTTAAAATAGCAGAATCAAAATCCTTAAAAGACTTAAAACTAAATCAAATCGGTGCAAGCACTACTGCGGATTTAGATGACAGAATGGTTGAAAACTATAGACGATTATATGTTGCATTTAATACCTACTTAGAGGATAATCCTAATACAGCCACTTATAATTCTACAAAAGAAAAGATAATAGGAGACTTAAATTCATCATTGACGAATTGCTTAAATTTGGAAATTTCGAGCATTGGAAAAATAGAAGCTGATAAAGGAACATTGTTCTTCCGTAAACCCGACCACAGTGACGAATTTGAGTACAATGTCCTTTCAGCTGGGGAAAAAGAAGTAGTGGATATCATTTTAGACTTATACCTGAGACGAGATGACTACACCGATACTATATTTCTAATCGACGAACCGGAATTACATTTAAACACGGCCGTACAACGAAGGCTTTTGATCGAGATTAATAGACTAATTGGTCCGACCTGCCAAGTGTGGATAGCTACACACAGTATTGGATTTTTGAGGTCCCTACAAGAAGATTATGGGGACCAAAGCCAAATTATTCACTTTAAAAGTGATATCAAATGGGCGTCGGAATCGATAACGCTCAAGCCAATGGAAATGACGAGAGCAAATTGGCAAGCAATATTCTCTACAGCGCTTGATGATTTAACGGAATTAGTTGCACCTAAAAGGATTGTATATTGTGAAGGCATTGGACAACCGGGCAAAGGTGGAACGGAAAAAGGATTTGACGCAAACGTGCTTAATAACATATTTTCTGAAAAGTATCCAGACACGCTCTTTATATCCAGCGGCGGCAACACTGAATTGGATCAGAGGAGTGATATTGGCATTGCTATTCTCTCTAAAGTGTTTAAAGATGTGGAAATCCTAGTTTTGAAAGACCGCGATACGGGCTCTGGAAAATATATTGACGATAGCGGTAGAGCAGCTTACTTACAGGAAAACCCAGATTTTTATAGAATGCTAAAAAGATGGGAACTAGAGAATTACTTATTTGACAAGGAGGTACTCCAGAAATATTGTAAAGTCAACTCTGCTTTAGGTTACACGTTTGATGAGACAGCCTTCGATAACTTCGTGAAAAGCATAATTGATCAAAACGTTAAGGATAGTATTTCTCATTTTAGAAATTTTTGCAGGATAAAAACGAGTATCGGCAACGAGAAATTCAAACTTAACCTATCCAAAGTCATTACGCCAGACATGGTCATTTATAAAGAACTAGAAAGCGTCATTTTTTAACCTGCTTAACATCAACCTAATTGATAAGTAATTACAGCCCCCACTAGCGCGAGAGTTAAGCGCAGCGTCTCTCGTGATTTTCCATCACAGACAAAGGCCGTACGGTGTTAAGTTTTCTGAAAAAAGAAAAACCACACCCGGATTGGATATGGCTCACTCGTTATCCTATTAAACGTTGCCGAATCGGATTTGCTGAAGTCCAAACGGGTGATGACGGCTATTCTGAAAGATGACCTTTTTCATTATAAACTCGTATTCCGCAAAAACGGCCGGGTGGAAAACCATGTTTATGGCATGTTTGGATACGCTACAACCTACCATGGCCGGTATAAGCTGAAAGACAGTTTAATCGTTTTCAGCAAAAGACCTTACGACAACGACTTCATTCCGGCTACCGTCCTTTTGGATAAGACTCAGCATGCGATTTTCATCAATAAAAACAAAGACGGTGGGTTTGACGTCGAAAAAGAGTGGCTGAATCACTTTGAGATAATAGAGTAAGCAGCCAACATTGCAGGTAATCTGCATTCGCTATAAAATCCCAAAAGGCAAAACCCCGAAACGGGGAGAATCGGGGCTTGTTAACTAACCAATTATAAACCTAAATTATGAAAAGACAATTTTATAAATTTTATTAACTGACTATATAACGCATAGTGGCCCCGATTTGTTACAGCGGGATTGTTAAGATATGTTAAAAAGACAATGGGGTGATAAAAAGAAACCCGTTACCTTTGTGAGATAACGGGTCCGCCCCAATGGGGTTAGGGGCTATCAACCTAAACCTAGTATCTAAACGTCGAAATCCCCCATTTGTTTTATTGGAAACTTGCTTTAAAAAAAAGATTTCCGTACACATCGGCTACCTATAAATGCTGTTGCCTCTTGGCTTATTTAAATGCTGTGGGTGTGGGATTTTCCGTTAACGCTGACCGGGTTGACCGGCTATTGATAATTCGGACGGAATAAATTACCTTTATCGGGATTGTGGTAATCAACTAGTTAAAAATGTAACCGAACCAAGATGATAAACCGGACATTAACAAAATAATAACGAATACGCGGCCAGGGTAATGCCGAAAGGGCACAAGTGTAACCGCCCACTTTAGCTTACGGGAAACCGTATAGGGCTCCCCTTGGGCTTAATTAGCTTTGGCGGGCTGGTATGGGAGAATTATCCAGTATGCGCAGTGCGCATACTGGATAACCGAAGAGGCAGCGCATGAAAAACTAATACGGAATGTGCAATAGGGAAACGAAACACATCTTGCTGATTTAAACACAATAGCAAGCGAATGATCAATACCTTAAATAATGTCAATTGCGCATAATAAGGCGATGTGACGAAATCCCTCCGGGCGTTAGCGGCAACCTTAAAACTCCGAACAAACAACACAGATAATTCAAAATATTATGATACTACTTTCAGACCTGACAACAGGAGACAAAATTCAGATTATTGCTCAATTTGTAACATTAACAGCAGCCCTCATAGGAGCAATTATTGCAGCACGAACTTCTCTTAAAGTTCTAAGTATTCAGAGAGATGATATCAAACGAAATTTTTGTTTGGAACTGAAAAAGCAACTTGACTTGCCTGAAATGTTTGCCTGTAGATATGAGGCATGGAGAAAACTTGATGAGGGAAAGTTTGACAGCATAACAACTGTTCATGATTTATTGCATTCAACTGACTATGATAATAAAGTTTCAATCGTTCTACATTTCTTTGAGAGTTTAGAGTATTACTGCGAACGAAATATGGTTGATACCGAACTTGCCTATAAACTCTTTGGACGAGTGTATAAAATGTGGTATGATAGATTAATTAAAAAGCTAACCTTGGATGAAAAATCTCAATCTTATACGAATTGGTTTAATAATTTGACATCGTTAGGAAAAAGGTTTGAAGAAATATCTGCACAACAACAAGGCAGCCGCTAACATGGTATTACCGCAATGGGGGCTGACGTGCTTCTATGAAATTTTTGTGCATAAACGAACGGCAGTCTATCTATTGAACATTTGTGCAAAAAATCCCCCACTGCGGCAATACCCGAAGCGTTATGCACAACCTTAAAAGAACCGACAAACTAACAGCAAACGGATATAATGCCGACAATAGAAATAGCATCAATCAACTCAAAAAGACTTGGGCTTAACCAAGCGGACTTTGACTTTGCAATTATCGAAGAAGACAAACTCGAAAGTCATCGTGGACTATTTGATGACTTGCTTCGACAACAAAACGGTGTAATTCTGCACATTGGTAATCCTGATTGTAAACACGATGAAAACGCGGGCTATTTTGCAGGAGCAATTGTTGACTGGAGTTTTGAGCCAGGCGACATAATTATTCCTGAATATGACGAAAATGACCCGACATACCATAGTGGAGCAAACCAGCAATTTAGATTTAAGTTCTTGGAACAATTCAAACCCGACATTGACAAGTTGCTAAAAATTGCCCTTGACAACTCACCGATCAAAAAAATATATTTTCTAACAGACTATCAATTTGGACCTGAAAATGCAAAGACCGAAATAATTTATAAGATTACAGACTTTTGGACAGAACACGACAACGAAGGACTTGGATTAAACACCTTATATGAAATGTGTGGACGATAGAAAGGCGGCACATAACAGGCGTTTGGCGCAAGTTGAGCAGACCGACAAACAAAAGAAGGAACTTTGACAGAATATTTTAAAATGAAAGACCTAAACCATTACGTTGACAAATTACACATACTTCATTGATAATGACTATGCAGCAAGAGAATCGGATATGTTTATATTGATTGTAGCAAGCTGGAACACCGGAGAGAAAAATGCATTTGATGATACGTGGGGGATAAAACCCAGGAATAGGCTGTCTAAATATATTGCGAGCTATGACGATTGGGAAGAGGTTTATGACCGGCCTTTCCGTGACTACAATATACTTACCGGTAATAAATACATTTCGGAGTTTGACAAAATTGAGATCGCAATTGACCAACCGTATAAGACGAGGTACCTCTTTTATGTACTTTCGAAAAGATCCGATATAAACCAAGAGTAAATCATAATGGTTATGAAACAGGTTAATAAGCCAAATTGGGAAATCAAAATGTTGTATGACAGATATCCCAATGGTTGTAGAGGCGGCTGCCATTGCGTACATCCAGCGGATGACTGTGGATGCGAAGATTGCCAGCAGAGACATGCTTACCAGGCATTCCAAAGCCGAGCATTGAAAAGATTCTTTAATTGTAGATTGAATTAAAAACTATTGACAGACTTAATGTCCAAAAGAATCAACGTAAATTAAATGGTTGACCTGGATACCAACTGGCGCCGTTACCTCCGCGGGTAGCTAACAGGTATAGAAATAAGCCTATTGCGAAAAAAATGAGGATTCGTATTAAAAAAGATGTCGAACCCTTCTGTCTTACATTAGCTTTAAAGCTATGCCTTCGACCATAGCGTTTGACCTTTCTCGGAGTGGACATGATTGAACTTACTAGCGATAAATATAGTGAATTTCATTATATTGCCTGTTTATCGAAAACCGTCACTTTGCAAGCAATGATAAAGATCCAGCGCTTGATTAGTTGGATACGGAGATTTTGAAAACAAGCCAGCGTCGAATTTGGATATTTTGTTCAAACCCTGTACCTTTATAAAAGTCGATTATGTAGCCGGACCTAAGATAATCCGTAATTTAATTACAAGGAAACAAGTGAGGTCGAAAGGGAACCTTAATCATTTTTAAATTGAAATATGGGTAGCCAAAGAGTTATTCAAAATCAAGCGATTCGGCTTAGATGGTTAGGTTATTATCTATTATTGGGTGGAGTAGTAGGCCTGGGAGTCGCCATATGGTCCTTTTCACATATTATTCAACTGACCGGTGGGATTTTACTGTTGTATACCCTTATTTTCGGATTTTGTGTCTACAACATCTTCTGCGCACGGCTACTGCTCAAAGGATCCCTTGAAAAAGGCCTATGGAACACTAAACTTAATTTGATTCTTCAAACGCTCCAATTTTCAGTCATGGGATACACTTGGGAGGTTTGCGCGGGGCTCGGAGTAATCTTCGGGTATGATTTTAACACCTATACTCCGACATTCTCCACAAACATCCCTAGTTTTTCAATAGTGTTAAATGGCGGAAACGATGATTTAACGATAGGAATTAACGTCATTGCCCTTTTGGCATTCATTTACGTGGACCGATTTGAACGGCAATTGGAACGGGAACTGAGCGTTTTTGAAAATTGAATCAAATTTAAAAATGGTAAACGCATGAGTAGGATAAAACAATCACATTTTACTGACAAAACGGCATACTGGGCAGTTATCTCAATAATCGGCGGATTGCTCCTTTGGAATCTTTATGCAACCGTAACTACCGGACGATTGGTTGGTCTACTACCGATAACAATTCAGTCGATTTTATTAGGGCTTATTTTCATGAAACATCAATACGCCAGAATCGGGATAAAAATTTGGGCAATCGTATTTCTTGCTATAGCGTCTGGATTGCAATTTTTCGGGAGATTGCTGGAAGATGCTGTAAACGGCTTTCCGGATGTGGACTGGCAACACTATTTGACAAAATTGGTAACCGGTCTGATCGGTATTGTATTAGTTATTTGTGTCAATAGGACGGTACAGGTGGTGGAGTGTCGTCGTAACGAAATTGAGTAAAAAGTTAGCGATGTAAAACGGAATGGAACCTCAAGCAGTCAATGAAAACGCATTAAAGAAAGGGATAGCACTTATTTCCTTTTTATCGATGGCCATTGCGTATTCTGTCGGACTGATCGGCCATGCTGTATCGAGCGTAATTGAAAAAGGATACGTTGAAGAATTCGAGGTCATCATTTTCTGGTCTGGCATTGCAGAGCTGCTAGCTTGGGCTATTTTCGTCCGGTGGCCAATGACGAAACTGCGGCATGATACGTGGGTATTTAACAGGTGGGTATTCCCCTTTGTTACCATGGCATATGGTATGGCGGTATTCATGATCATAATCGGATGGTTGTTTCTGCAATCGGATTTCCACGCGGTATTTGGTATCGCCGCTTTGGTGGGTTTTTCCTTTGGCCTTACCTATATCACATTGATTAAAAGCAAAAAAATAGTGGTATTCTTTTGTGGCACTAACCCTTCGAGATGGTTGGTTCTACTCTACCCTGCCTTATTTTTAGCAGCATTTTTTTATGTGTTTCCCAATATCTGGCCTGCTGCAGCGTTTCGATGGATGCCCGATGGTGTTCGGCGGGACATCGTCGTGGAGACCATTCCACAGTTTAACGCTGGAGATGATTTCGAGCCGTTGACTCGGGCACTGCCGGGATATTTCAATTCCTTCGGTGATGGTGAGGGAAATACTTCGCAAACAATGCCAGGCTTTACTTTTTTGCTTCAAGTACACTGCCACAAAATCATCCGGCTGGAGTATGCATATCATTCGAATGCAGGAATAATGGGCGTGTCTGGCGATTTGCATAACGAACCATGTCCGTAGGCAAATGAGTTTGTGCAGGACAAAACCTTCGGAAACTAGGATATTTTGGACTGAATTGGAAAAAAACATGAACAAAAAAAAGGCAGCCGATCGGATACTGCTAACGAAGCAGCAGCTTTTCTGGCATTTTTCTGTGGTGCCATTTTTACTCATCCCACCCGTCTTTATTGTTATCGATACCATCAGAATGTATCTGGGTGACAGTTATAAACTGGTTCGCACAAAAGAGGAACTGCTTTGGAGCGCCGTGATATTTATTGGAACGGCACTTATCTCTTTCTTCATACAGCGAGCGAGGCTCCGCTTTAAGGTATTCAATATCGAATGCACTGATGAGCAATTCGATAACGCATTGGAAAAGACAAGCGAGGACTTAAAGTGGAGAATCCTTACAAAACGGAAGACCTATGTGAGAGCGGGGAGGTATTGGAATTGCTCTTCAAGTTGGGGTGAATTGATAACAATCAAACGGAAAAAGGACAAAATATTGATCAACAGTATCTGTGATCCGGATACCATCCCATCGGTTATTTCCTACGGCTGGAACAGACACAACATCAAAATATTCATGAATAATTTAAAAAAGCAACGTGAGACCGTATCAGACATTCCACAATGATATCGAAACGCAGGGATTCACAACAATACCGGGTGTATACACATCGGAAGAGGTTGATGCAATGATTGACTTGATTAACCGTGCGGATACGGAAAAGGAGACTTTCCGGAAATCAGCCGACCTGTTTGCGATCCGCCAATTCCTAAAGGAACTGCCGGAAGCCATGGACCTCGTTTTCAATATCCGTTTACGGAAATTCATTTCGACCATGTTCGGACCGGATTACTTCGTGGTGAAGAGCATTTATTTCGATAAGCCGGAAGGGTCAAATTGGTATGTGGCTTATCACCAAGACCTGACAATCTCCGTTGATAGAAGACTGGATATTCCCGGCTTCGGCCCTTGGACGGTTAAGCAGAACCAGTTTGCGGTGCAACCGCCACTTGATATGCTGGAAAACAATTTCACCATCCGGATACATCTGGACGACACGGATGCAGATAATGGGGCGCTGAAAGTCGTCACCGGCTCCCACCTGAAGGGTATTTACCGGCCGGAAAACATCGATTGGTCTAACGAACGGGAGTCGGTTTGCGATGTACCGAAAGGTGGAGTGATGATCATGAAGCCGCTACTCTTGCATAGCTCGAGCAGAACAACCAACGGAAAGAAAAGGCGGGTGATTCATATTGAGTTTTCCAATGGTGAGCTACCGGCAGGACTGAGGTGGTCAGAACGCGTTAAACTATGAAAGCAATTCGGCTGGCACTGATCTGCCTTATTGGGATACCACTGGTACATTACACCATTAAATTTCAATACGAGCAGTTTGTCGACGATGCGTTAATTTGGTTTTTCTTGCTAATTGCGGGGACGATCGTACTGATTTGGACGCTTATTGCCGACATCAGAAATTACCGTTTTACACGGGAAATAGGAGCTTTGTTTCCTGCGCTTCTGGGCATCGCCTTTCTAATAACGATTTTAGCTATTGAATATCGCGTGCAAGCGCGTTTTAATAAAGCCACCTGGGTACGCGCAGATTATGATGGCGACATCAATGGGGTCTCGATCGATTTTAAAATCGATGGGTCTTATGTATTGAATAACCACGTGATCGGTTCTAGCGATTACAGTTACGGCAATTACACAATCGATGGCAACCGGATTACATTGGACAAAACATTTGGCCGGATCATTACGACGCCTTACTTTGAGATTCGGCAACGAAGTGATAGGCATGGCTCCAAATGGCTTTACTTATTATCGGATGATGGCGCTGTTTTGGATAGCGTTTCATTCAAGGTGACCATAGACAACAGATGAACTATGAAGGCTTGATTCCTTGAGCGATGAGTCGAAGGGCTTTTGTTTTTATCTTTGAAAAACATATCATAGCCTTCGGAATATGCTTGAGTATTTCGTAAATTCAAATGAGAACCTACTATCTTTTTAGCGGACTAGGCGCAGACCACCGGGCATTTCAGGGGATGGAATTCCCTGGCGAAACCCGCCATATTAGCTGGGTACCTCCATTGCCAAACGAATCAATAGCTGGATATGCTGAGCGAATCGCTGCTCAGATTACATCGCCCTCACCGATACTGGTGGGGCTTTCTTTTGGCGGTATGATGGCCTTGGAAGTAGGTAAACACGTGCAGGCTGAACAGGTAATTCTGATATCATCCGCTAAAAGTAAGGCCGAAATACCTTGCTATTATCGATGGCTGGGTGGCTTGAGCCTGCACCGACTGATCCCTGCTTCGCAGATAACTAAAGCGAATCGGTGGCTCTATTGGCTGTTCGGAGCAGAGACACCCGAGGAAAAGTCACTGCTGGCGGACATACTTGCCGATACGGATCCGACGTTCTTCCGATGGGCAGTGAATAGCATCGCCACCTGGAATAACACCGCTGTACCGGCTAATACCATACATATACACGGCATCGCTGACCGTATACTCCCCTACCGTTTTGTAAAGGCAGACTATGTGATACCCGGCGGCTCGCACTTTATGGCAGTAAACCGGGCAAAGGAAATCAGTGATATCATAGCTGGATTAGGACAAACAGCTGGAAGGTGACCAGTTCGAAAAAACTGACATGCGACTTAAGGAATGGCTTCATGAATCAAATATACGCTTTTGGCGGCATAATAAATTGGTTTGCTTATCTTTACTCCATAACCTTGATGATGTTCGGACGTTTCAAGAAATCAGCCTTACCGGATCGACCGCTGGATGCGGAGATTTGGAAGTAAAACAAGAAGATGCACGGAATGAATAATAAGAAAACCATAAATAGCTTAAAAATCATAGCGATTCCGACAGCCTATGCACTTATTATGCGTTTTGTTTTCGGTGTGAAAGACTGGGAAGGTGCTTTCAAAATGATGTCTGTGACTTTCCTCTTCTTATTGCCGTGTATAGTGGGGATGTTGACAGTCTATTTTTCAAGAGATCGGTCAGCCGGCAAACTGGTATATCGAATATTCGCTCCTTGGATTCCGGTATTGGTGTTTTTCCTGATCACTTTCGTTCTCGCGATCGAGGGCTGGCCTTGCCTGGTAATGATTCTGCCGGTGTTCCTCATCGCCGCTTCCCTTGGCGGTACACTGGGCGGTTATCTGTATCCGCCCGACCAACTACAGGTTTGATTCCTGAAGATTATTTTTATAGTTCTGTGGGTATAGGTCTTTCAGGTTT